>JBGTHN010000348.1:0-6624 GCA_041746235.1 Pyrinomonadaceae bacterium
TTCAGATAAGAAAAAATAATCTGATTTTGGATTTTCGATTGCCGATTTTCGATTGTGCTTTTAGTTTATCTTAAAGTTGCTTTCAAAAATCCAAAATCCAAAACCCAAAATCGAAAATAACAAATGACTGACAAAGACCTGATTGCACAACAGCAAGCTCGGGATGCGGTTGAATCCGCTCACCTTGCTTTTAAGACTGTTGCAAAATTTGACCAAAAGCAAATTGATCGAATCTGCGAAGCGATGGCAAAGATCGCATTGGCAGAATCGGCACGTCTCGGTCAGATGGCAAGTGAAGAAACAGGTTACGGAAATGCCGTTGATAAACGTGAAAAAAACCGTTTTGCGGCGGAAGATGTCTGGAATTATTTTCGTGATTTAAAGACAGTTGGTGTTGTTAAAGATGACGGAGATGTTGTTGAAATCGCTTCACCACGCGGAGTTGTAGCGGCGATAATTCCTTCGACGAATCCAACTTCAACTGCTATTTTCAAAATTATTATTGCGATCAAATCTCGTAACACGATCGTTCTTTCACCACATCCTTCGGCTCAAAGATGTATCGCCGAAACAGCCCGAATAATGCTTGAAGCCGCGATAAAAGAAGGTCTGCCGAATGATGCAATTCATTGTTTGACGAATTCTACGATCGAAGGAACGGAAACTTTGATGAAGCACAAAAAAACTGCCGTAATTCTGGCAACGGGTGGAATTGGTCTTGTTCGTGCGGCATATTCTTCGGGTAAACCTGCATTCGGAGTCGGACCGGGAAATGTTCCTGTATTTATCGAAAAAACTGCGAATGTTGAAAAAGCTGTTGCAGATATTTTGACGGGAACTTGTTTTGACAATGGAACAATTTGTGCTTCGGAACAATCGGTCGTAGTTGATGCACCGATTGCAACTCAAGTGCGAGAACAATTTACAAAACAGGGCGGACACTTTTTAAATGAAAGCGATTCTGCAAAGGTTGCGGAAATTTTATTGACTCCGCAAAGAACTCTAAACGCAAAGATCGTCGGCAAATCGGCAGAATATATCGCAAGTTTAGCAGGAATTTCAATTCCGAATGGAACACGCTGTTTATTAGCCGATTGTGGCGGAGTCGGACGTGATTTCCCTTGGTCAGTTGAAAAACTTTCGCCTTTGTTGGCATTTTTTGTAGTTGATGGAATCGAAAATGGAGCGAATCGTTGCGAAGAAATTTTGCAATTTGGCGGAATGGGACACACGGCGGGAATGCACACACAGAATCGTGATGCCGCAATTCGTTACGGACAACAAATGCCTGCGTCGCGTGTTGTCATCAATTCACCAACTACGCACGGAGCAATTGGATTTTCTACGGCACTTTCGCCGTCAATGACTTTAGGGTGCGGTTCTTGGGGCGGAAATGTTACATCAGACAATGTATCACCACATCATTTGATGGATATTAAGCGTGTGGCTTTTGAAACAAAACCTGTGAATAGTCTATCACCAAGTCCAAAGTCCAAAGTCCAAAGTCCAAAGCCTTCGGGACAAAGTATTAAAAGAGAAGATATTGCTTCAATTGTTGATTCTTTTTTGAGTAAAAAGTTAAATGAAACTCCGAATATCGAAAATCCCCCAATCAAAAATAAAGAACAAAAATCAAAGGCTGTAATTCATCAGATTGTAAAAGAAAAAGAATCAAATGTTAAAAAACCGACCGCCGTTGAGTTTGTTTGTGAAGATGATGTAAGGCAAGCATTTAACAAAGGTGAAAAGATTTATGTTACGAAAAAAACAATAATTACTCCGGCGGCAAAAGATTTGGGAGATGAAAAAGAAATTTTTGCACAAATTTGATTGATGAACGAGAAATTTTGTTTAATTTGATCTTGTTCAATTGATTTTAATGATAAATGATGGCTGATACAGTAGTAAAAGAATTAGTTTGCAATGTTTGCGGTTCGGAAGTTCGAACTCACGCATTATTTTGCTTTCATTGTGGAAGTGCATTGGAGATTGATGATTCTTCAAATGAAGGAAGCATTCAAAAACCAAGTGATGTGTGGTTTCGTGGAGATTTAGCGGAAGCGGAAATTGATGAAATAACAGAACAAGAGAATTTAGAGAAAGAAGAAGCAATTGTAGAAAAAGAGGAAAGTCAAGAACATTTTGAGGATGAAGTTATTGATGAAAACTCTCAAAATGTCGTTGAAGAGTCAATAGAGAAGATTGAACAAGAATCTGAAGAATCTACAAATGAAGCAGTTTTAGCTGAAAAGTTGGAAGAAGATGAATCTCAGGTAAAGATCAAATCGAAACCATTTGCAGACGAAGTTGATGAAGCCTCAAGCGATAAATCAAAGTTAAGATCAGCTTCAGCTTTGCGTAAAAGAGGGAAATCATCAAGTTTAAAAATGGTCGAAATTGTTTGGGAAGAACGCGGAAATTCACCAAATATTTGGTTTATTATTTTTGCATTGATTTTATGTCTTATTGTGGCGGCACTTATTTTTCTAGCACTCTATATTAAATAAAAATGGAAATAGCGATCGGTATATTTTTTGTGGCAATTTTTTCAGGGGCGATATTTTTAGCGTTGTTGTTATTCGTTTTGTATAAAATGAAAAAAAGAAAGTAAAAAGTAAAAAGGCAAAAGTAAAAAGTAAACCCAAGAAATATCGCAAACTTGGCAGTTCTTCCTTCCATTGAAAAAAAAATATTCAAACCAATCCTAAAATAAAAGGGGTTGGGAAACATTTTGAAATTTGTTTCCCAACCCCTTTTATTTTTTACTTTTTTACTTACTTGTTTTTATTCTGCAAAGTTGGCGGTGTATTGGAATCTTTTTCGGCAACTCTGCCTGTTCTTGTAAGAGCGATACGTTTTTCACTTTTAGGACCGTCTTTTACGACGACTTTAATATTTCTGACTTTGCCATCTTTTCTATCATCTGTCGGCGTGTAACTGATTAGGTATTGTGTTCGAAGCTCGTTAGCAATATCAGCGGCAATGCCGTTTAATTCTGCTAAAGAATTTGGGAAATAAGCCTTTCCACCGGTTTCAGTAGATAATTTAGTCAAGAAATTTTTTGCTTGTGTTTGCGGACTTTTGCGAATAAAACCACCTTCAGATTCCAAATCATTTATAAAACCGATCGTATAAATTTGAACATCTGACTCACGCAATAGATCAAAAAGCTGTGCTTCTTTGTAAAAACTGCTTCGATCTTCACCGTCAGAAACTAAGATCAATGCACGGCGTTTGCGGTCATTTGAACCACTATTTTTGTCATATTCGTCAACTCTTTCAGCGGCAAGATATATCGCATCTATAATTGAAGTTTGACCGCCTTCGATATACATACTTTCGAGTGCATCCTCCAATTCTGATTTATCACTTGTAAATTCCTCTAAAATCTCAATTTTATCGGAACTTACAAAACGTATAACGCTCGTCGCATCTTCCGGTTTATTTGTATTGATGATGATTTTGCTTGCTTCAATAACTTTTTCAAGTTGAAAACGCATTGAACCGGAATTATCTATCACAAGTGAATAACTTGTCGGAACTTCCGCTTTTGAAAAATATGAAATTGATTGTAGAACTTTGTCTTCAAAGATCTGAAAATCATTTTGTGCAAGTGTTGAGACCGGACGATTATTTCGATCAACCACACGAACATTTAAATTGACAAGTTCTTCATTGATAAAAATTTCGCCCTCATCGTCAGCTATCGTCGGTTTTGGGCTTGGAGATACAGTTGGAGATGGTTTAGCACTATTGGTCGTTTGTGCTTTGGAAATGGAAGTATTAAAAAAGGAAAGACTAATGCTCAAGCAAAATAAAATAGCGAGCAATAATAGATTTACAATTTTTTTATTCATCTTTATAACTTCTCAAAAGTTTGAAAACTTTTTTAATTTATCGGTAATTGGATTTCGGAGTAGCATAATAGCCCGTCCGATGTCTGACAGTTAGACGCGGAAGACCTCTCGGGGGTTTGACCTTAACTTTAACTTTATGCCATTCTCCGTCCGCTTCAAAATTTGAAGGAACATAACCAATCGAATATTGATGACGTAATTCAAGAGCAATACGTTCAAAAATCTCGTCCATTTCTACTGCCGTATTTGGATAAAATGATTTACCACCCGTTACATTGGCTAATTCATCGAGATAGGATTGTCCTTGTAAGCCTTCTAAAGTCGAGCTATCTTTTCCGCCTAAAATTCCGACCGAATAGATGACAACATCAGATTCTTTCATCAAACGGCGGACTTCTTTGAAGTTATAGCGTGAGGCATTATCCTGTCCATCACTAATAATAAGTAATGCTTTCTTTTGATGAGTTCCGCGAGTTACACGCTCGACTCCCAAATAACAGGCATCATAAAGTGCTGTATTGTGTTTGGGTTCAACTAATGTAAGTTTGTTTAAAAGAGCTTCACCATCGCGGGTTCTGTCCATTAAAAGCTGTGCCCTTTTGTTAAAAGCAATAAGAAAATATTCATCACGCGGATGGCTTGTATTGATAAAACGTGCGAGTGCGTTTCTTGCTTTTGCAATTTTATCGCCTGTCATCGAACCGGAAACATCAAACAAAATGCCGATTGAAACAGGTGCGTCGGTATCACTAAAAAATACAATATCTTGTTTATCTTTTTCATCAAAAATCGTAAAGGCATCTTCCGTCAGCCCTGAAACATATCGTCCGTAATAATCGGTTACGGTCAAGGTTAGTGTAACTAAATCTTGATCAACTCTAACTTCCGATTTTTCACCATCTCCTTGATTCGGGATAGTTGGTTGAGGTTGAGGTTCAGTTACTTGCGGAAAAACCGATATAACGGAAAAAAGAGAAACGAGTAGGACAAAACATAACCGATCAACGATTCGTGATCGGATTTGAAAATCTTTTACAGCCATAATATCTCCAGATAGACCTTAGTATATTTATATTAAGAAACCTTTAGCTTTGATGCAAGATGTTTTTTTGATGCGTCATATTAGTAATATGTTGTTTGGGCAATATTATTCCAGATATTTTTTTTTAGGATGCAACTTTATTACCTGATAAAGCGTGTTATAATTTCGTTGTTTTGTAATAGCGGTTAGTTGTCATTTACTAATTTTATACTCTAACAAATTAGTATTAAGTTGGTAATTCAGTAAGAAAACAACGAACAACGAAAAACAAACAACTAATAAATCTATGGCTGAATTCATTTGTCGTTTAGGAACGCCTTCAGGCGAAATCATCACACGGGTTGTCGAGGCAACGAATGGTAAAGTTGCTAAAACTCAACTTGAAGGCGAAGGTTATCGTGTTTTTAACGTCTCCACAACAGAAAAAGGTTTGGCGGCGATTTTGCCTGCCGGAACAACTTCAAGCAAAGGACGAGTTAAACCAAGCGATTTCCTGATGTTTAATCAACAACTTTCCGCATTATTAAGAGCAGGAATTCCGGTCTTACAGGCAATCGGTTTGCTTCGACAGCGATCCGGTTCGTCATCTTTGAAAAATATTCTTGCGGATGTTGAGGAAAAAATCAAAAGTGGTGTGCCTTTGTCGGAAGCCTTTGAAATGCAAGGTGTTTTTCCAAAAATTTACACAGCTTCAATTTTGGCTGGGGAAAGAAGTGGTTCATTAGACGAAGTTTTATTGCGTTATGTTGATTTTCTTAAACGTAATGTTGGGGTTTCACGTAAATTAAGAGGAGCTTTGGTTTATCCGGCTTTTTTACTGCTTGCCGCATTCGGAATGGTTTCATTTTTGTCTTTGTATATCATTCCGCGAATGTCCAATCTTTTTCAAAGTTTAGATTCATCACAAGGTTTGCCAACCATAACATTAATAGTTCTTTCAATCTCAAAGACTGTAGCAGCAAATATATGGTGGCTCTTGCCGCTTTTATTGGTCGTTGGTTTTATGCTTTATATCTGGCTTAGAACTGCCAGTGGAAAACTCGTGTTAGACAGCTTTTTATTGCGTCTGCCATTAGTTGGAGTGTTGATAAAACAAATTACCGTAGCTCAACTTTCGCGTTCACTTTCGACGCTTATATCCGGCGGTATAACAATACCCGATTCGTGGGATATTTCTTCACAATCAATTACAAACCTTGAATTACGTCGCCTAAGCCAATCAGTTTTGCCAATGATACGCGAAGGAAGGAGTTTTACCGAAGCACTTGAAAAAGCAAATTGGATGCCGGAATTAGGTTTGGATATGATTGGTATCGGGGAAAATTCGGGAAGTTTAAAAGAAATGTTGGATGAAGTTGCAAATTTTTATGATGCCGAAGCCGAAGTTCGTCTTCAGCAATTAACAACGCTTTTAGAACCATTAATTTTAATCCTTATGGCTTTTGTTGTGGTTATCATATTGCTTGCAGTTTATCTTCCTATCATTCAAGCAATTTCCGCCGGACCTTTTGGAAAACGGTGAAAAAGTAAAAAGTAAAAAAAATAAAAGCCTTACGTAAAGATAAGGAACATTTTGGATATGGAAAATCAAACTAGCGGAAATAATACAATGACTTCTTCTCCGAAAATTGAATTGGCAGATTTTTTGGAGAATGAACCGCCGGAAGTTACAGCGGCAAAAAAAATGGCGAAGCGGTATCGTTTGCCATATATTGATTTGCTTCC
>JBGTHN010000349.1:0-7374 GCA_041746235.1 Pyrinomonadaceae bacterium
ATCGAACCAAAAACGCTAACGCTCATCGAAGCAAAACATTCGAGTCGTTCAAAAATGCCGAGCAAAAATGACATCAAAGACGGTTTGATAAAAATGATGCTTTACACAAATCTGCAAAAGGTAAAATTCGGCGACAAATCCGTAAATCATAAAGTCCTTATTCGTCTGACTTCTAGTAAATTGGAAGGTTCAATAAATTCAAATGCAAGCATTGAAGAGCTAATTAAATTTTCCACAAAAAATCTGCTAAACTCTAGCCAGAAAAATTTTCTAACAAAACTATTTCAAGAAGCAAAGGAAAATAATTTCACAATTATTTTAGAGAACGGAGAAACAGCTAAGTAAATGTTTCTTGCATCTTATAGACGTTTGCTCAATAAACATTTAGGAGAAAAATTATGAAAAAAACAAATTTATTGATTGGTTTATTTTGTCTTTTTGTTTTTACCTTTACGGTTTATGCACAAAAAGAAGTCTCAAAACCGGAAAAAAATAAATCCGGCGAATATGAAAAACTTTTAACAAAGGTAAAAGCGGGCGATAAAAATGTTGATTTTAAAGCGTTTCGAATCGCATATTCAGAAACAGATGCTTACAGTCCATACGGTTGTAAAGACGGACGAAGCGAAATGTTCAAAGCCCTTAACGAAAAAAATTATAAAGAATCTGTGAAATTAGCTGAAAAGGTTATGGAAACTTGCTATGTGGAAATGAATGCTCATTATGTTGCCGCAATTTCACACAGGGAATTGAAAAATAACGAAAAGTCCGAATTTCATAAAAATATTTATCTCAATTTAGTCAAATCAATCATTGGCGAAAATGATGGAAGAAGTGCGAAAACAGCTTGGACAGTAATCAGTGTTGATGAAGAATATACAGTTTTATTTGCTCTGGGTTTTCAACGAACAGCACAATCATTAGTAAAAGAAAATGGCAGTCAATTCGACGTTTTAGAAACGTTTAATATTGAAAAAAAAGAAATAACTGCAACATTTTACTTTAATGTGGATATTGTTTTTAAAGGTTACTCAAAAATATTAAAGTAACAAGAAAAGTTCGGTTTAAATAATTTATTGAATGGCATCACTACTTGATTCACTTTTTGACGAAGAAGAATGAAAATTACGGCACAAATAATTGAAGGGATAAAATATAAGTCATTATTAGTGCCGAAACTTCCAGAGGTGGAAATTGAAGGTTTTGATATAAATACTTCAAAATCTTCAATTATTGTTTCACTAAAACAAAATCGTTTTGCCATCAGTAAATGGGTTTCTCCAAAACGAACTCGTTCTTATCCATACGAACGAGTTTATAACACTCTGTCAACATCGAAACGAATTACTGTTATTCCAGTCATTAAAGATGAAGGACTAAAAGGCGACAGAGATTTTTTGCAATGGGATACGGTTTCGTTAATGAGTTTACTTGATGTTCATGTCATTTTAGCTTATTACGATAGGGCAGAAAAACATCCAACACGACCAAATAAGATCACAAAGCAGAAGTTTCATAATGAGTTTGTTTTACAAAAATTAACTGATATTAGTGAATATCATAGTTCCGCTTTACATTGGAATTTAAAAGAATTGAAGGATATTGCGTCTGTCTTAGAAAAGATTCAAAAATCACATCAAGAAATTTCTGCAAATACAGGCGTGCAGTTTCACAGCAGTAAAGGATTAAACGATTTCGTAAATAAAATCAGCAATAATTTGAATGCTTTTATGGAAAGTTCAAGGTCAAAGGCTGAATCTGCACAAGCAAGAGAATTTGTTACGACTCAACCGAAAGAGATTCTTTCTACAATTTCAAAAGCAACAATTACGATCACAAATTATTTAGGCGGAAAATACTTTTTTACGGTTGATGAAACTCTCATAGAAAACGATAGAATACATTTGATAGAAGCAAAGCACACAAAGAATGGCAAATTACCGAGCGTTGGTGACATTAAAGATGGTTTATTAAAAATGATGTTATACACTAATTTGGAAAATGTTAGTGTTGATGAAACTTTATACAAAAGTCTTCCGGTATTGCTTTTAACATCCCATAAATTGTTAGGTGTTGTTCAGTCAACTTCATCAAAAAAAGAAATTAACGACTTTCTTGATGAAAATAAATTTAACGCCAAACAGATCGGGTTTATATCGAATCTTTTTGCAGAGGCTAATCACAATAATTTTACGGTAATTCTTAAACAAATATGATCGTAAGTCCTTTACGTTATCCGGGCGGAAAAAGTCGCTCGGTAAAGAAAATACAAGAATTGGTTCCGAAATTTGATGAGTTTCGTGAGCCGTTTGTCGGCGGCGGATCTGTTTATTTTAACTTGAAGCAAAAATTTCCAAATAAGAAATTTTGGATAAACGATAAATACGAAGAGTTAGCAGTATTTTGGCAACAATCTAAGGGTGATTTGGCAAATGTTTTAGATCAAGTAAAAAGCTGGAAACAGGATTTTACTGAGGGAAAAACACTATTTCGTTTTCTAAAAGATAACAAAAACAATTTCGATAAAGTAGAAATTGCCGCGATGTTTTTTGTTTTTAATCGAATCACTTTTTCGGGAACGACCGAAGCCGGTGGATATTCGGAACAAGCATTTCAGAAGCGTTTTACTGATTCCAGTATTAACCGTTTACAAAAAATCGGCAGTGTTTTGAAAAACACGAAAATAACCAATTTCGATTATGAAGAGGTAATTTCAGCATCAGGTAAAAATGTATTTTTGTTTCTTGATCCGCCATATTCGAAAAATGAAAAATCAGCATTGTATGGTAAAAATGGTGATTTGCATAAGGGATTTGACCACAATCGATTTGCGGATGTGTTAAAACAATGTCCGCATAAATGGCTTTTAACTTATGATGATTCGCCATATATTCGAGAATTATTTTCGTTTGCAAATGTTTCAGATTGGGATTTAACTTACGGTATGCGAAATGTTACTCCGAATTCAAAACAAAAAGAGAAAGAATTATTCATTGCAAATTATTCGATGGATATTAAAGAACAAAAACAGCTTGCGTTAAGTTTTCAATAGAATGGCATCACTACTTGATTCACTTTTTGACGAAGAAGAACTGCGACCTTTGACGATCTCGGAATTGAACGAATCGGTCAAAGGCGAATTGGAACGGCGTTTTTCTTCCGTGTGGATCGAAGGTGAGATTTTGGATTTTTTTGATGCACATTCGGGGCATTGGTATTTTACGCTTCACGACGGCGATTCGCAGATAAAAGCGGCTTGTTATAAAGGGATGAATTGGAAAATTCGTTTTAAGCCGTTTGATGGTTTGCAGGTTCGTGTTCGCGGAAAATTATCGCTTTATGTTCCGCGTGGTGAATATCAAATTTTGGTCGAATCGCTTGAACCTTATGGCGAAGGTGCTTTGAAGGTTGCGTTTGAGCAGGTCAAATTAAGGCTTGGAAAAGATAGATTATTCGATGAAGAATTTAAGCGTCCTTTGCCTTATTTGCCGAAAAGAGTTGGTGTTGTAACTTCGCCGAATGGAGCGGCTTTTCACGACATAAGAAATGTTTTGATGCGTCGAACAAAAACGGTTAGCATCGTTTTAATTCCGACGCGAGTTCAGGGCGAAACCGCACCCGAAGAGATTCGTGAAGCGATTCTTCTTGCAAATGAATTTAATAAACAAGCTGATGAAAAAGAAAAAATTGACGTTCTGATTGTCGGACGCGGTGGAGGTTCGTCGGAAGATCTATGGGCATTCAATGAAGAAAGATTGGCACGAACGATCTTTGCTTCGGAAATTCCGGTTATCTCAGCGGTCGGACACGAAATAGATTGGACGATCGCGGATTTTGTCGCCGATGTTCGTGCCGCAACGCCTTCCGCCGCCGCCGAAATTGTTGCCGAACGTGAAGATAATATCGAAGCATTTATTTATCAGAAAATGCAGGATATGTTTCAATTGATGAATTTCAAGATTCTGCAATCACGGACGGATTTGCAAGAACTTTCTATGTCCTATGTTTTTTCCGATTTTCCACAAAGAATAAAAGATTGGAAATACGAACTCGAAGACATAGACGAAAGAATCGCCGATGCTTTAGAAGATGTTTTGAAGGAACGCATCAAAAAACTGGACAAACTTTCCAAGCGACTTTCACCCGTCAAACTTGCATCAAACTTAGGTAATAAAAAGATGCGACTCGCCGTTTTGAATCAGAAAAACCTTGCGGCAATTAGAAACTCTATAAATGAAAAGGACGAAAAATTAAAAATCGAAATGGCTTCATTGGATGCACTTTCGCCTTTGTCAGTTTTGAGTCGTGGATTCTCGGTTACAAAAAATGAAAAAGGCGAGATTTTGCGTGATACGAAAAATGTTAAAATCGGCGAGAAGGTGAAAATTCAGTTGTCAAAAGGTAAGATAATTGCTGAGATTTTAGAATTGGAAGAAAAAGATATTTAACGCAAGGTCGCAAAGATGCAAATATGCAAAAATTTCTTTCATAACATCAGCATAAAAAATAGATGTCAAAAATAGTTGTAGATTTAAAAGAAAACAATAATACTCAAAATAAAACAAATGCTCCGAGTTTTGGTGAATATGAACAGCCGAAAAAGCGTGGAGTTTGGGTGAAAGTTCTGGGAATTGTTGCGGGAATTATTGTCGTTTTGCTTTTTATTGGTGCAGTCGGCGGATTTTTTTATTGGCGGCATTTGAAAACCACACCGCAATATTCTCTGGCATTATTGGTTGAAGCGGCACGAGCAGACGATCAAAAGACGATTGATGAAGTGGTTGATGTTGATGCGGTTGTTGAAGATTTTGTTCCACAGATAATAGATAAAGCGATTGAACTTTACGGGCGTGGATTAAATCCCGAAGTTATCAAACGAGCATCGGCACTTGCCGCACCGATCTTGCCTGTTATTAAACAACGTGCGAAGGTGGAATTGCCGGGTTTGATACGCGAAAAAACGAAAAAATTTGAAGACATACCGTTTTGGGCAATTGCCATCGGAGCGGACAGATATTTGGAAATACGCGAAGACGGCGATAAGGCATTTATTAAAAGCAAGATGGCAAATCGTCCGCTCGAAGTCGAGATGAAACGCAGTAAGGATAACAAATGGCAGATTGTTGCTGTAAAAGATGAACAACTTGCACAAAAAATTGCTGGCAAGATCGGACAGGAAATACTCGGTTTGGCAAAAAATAAAGGTAAAGACAAAATCGAAAAAGTCGGCAAGGATTTGGGAATTGATAATGTTAATGATTTAATCAAAAAAGCAGAAGATATTTTTAAGTAAAAATGGCAAAAAAGGAACAAACATTTGAAACTTCACTCGCGGCATTGGAGAAAATCGTAACACAACTCGAAGAAGGCGATTTATCTTTGGAAGAAAGCCTCAAACTCTTTGAAGACGGTGTTAAGCTATCCCGCGAATGTCAAGAACGTCTTGAATCAGCGGAAAGACGCATAGATGTTCTACTCAAAGACAGAAAAGGCGACATAACTTTACAAACAATTGAGCAAAAAAGTTTTGAAGACACCGACTCTACAATAGAGTTTTAAAAAATCTGGGGTTCAACATAAAAGGAAAATAATAATATGATGAGAAAGTCAGTTCGTAACATTTTCTTAAACGGCTTGATTCTACTTATGCTTGTTTCAAACGGCATAGGGCAGACAAATAATGTTCTGCTTCAGTCAATCACGGCAGAAATGAATCGTTCGTTTAATATTTTGAAAGAAAAAGGAGACCCACCTCCATATTTTCTTAGTTATCGTGTAACCGATACAAAAACAATTTCAATTACTGCGTCTGACGGTGCTTTGCAGGCAAACACCATAGACCGCAACCGCATTCTTGATTCAAATTTGCGGGTTGGTGATTATGATTTTGACAACACACGCCTAACTCAAGGACTTGCCAGCGGAACGCTTTTGTTACCGATCGAAGACGATGCTGATGCGATCAGAAGTGTGATTTGGCTTGGAATGGACGAATTTTATCAATCCGCTGTTGAACAACTGCGTCTGGCAAAACAACAACAGGCGACAAGTGTCGGTGACGAATTTAATGCGGCGGATTTTTCGCGTGAAGATCCACAGGTAAGCGAGTCGCCATTGGTTGATCTACAGGTTGATAGAGATGCTTGGGCAAAGAAGGTTAGAAATATTTCGGCTGTATTCAAGAAATATCCTTTGATCTATTTATCATCTGTGAATCTTACGACCGATGCGACAAACAAATATTTTGTAAGCACCGAAGGATCATCTCTGCAACACGGCACGACGCAAGTGAGAGTTGCGATTTTTGCAATAACTAAAGCCGATGACGGAATGGATCTATTTCGATTTGAATCTTTTGAAGCACCGGCAATAGATGGTTTGCCGGATGAAAGCAAAATGATTGCGGCGGCGGAAAAAGTTGCAAATGATCTAATGAATTTACGCAAAGCTCCTGCGATGGAACCATTTACGGGACCTGCAATTCTTTCGGGACGTGCAAGTGGCGTATTTTTCCACGAAATCTTCGGACATCGAATCGAAGGTCATCGCCAGAAATCAGAATTTGAAGGCAACACATTTACGGCACAAGTCGGTGAAAAAGTGCTTCCGGCTTTCTTTTCCGTTTCCGATAATCCGACCTTAAAAAAATATGGTTCAATAGATTTGAGCGGTTTTTATAACTACGATGATGAAGGTGTGATCGCACAGCGTGTCCCACTGGTTGAAAAAGGAATGTTGAAAACCTTTTTGATGAGTCGCTCGCCCTTGGAAGAAGTAAAAAAATCGAATGGACACGGACGGGCTCAGCCCGGAATCGGTGTAGTTAGCAGACAGGGAAATCTGATCGTTGAATCAAGTAAGACTTTCAGCAAAGCGGAACTACGCAAAATGTTGCTGGCAGATGTTAAACGTCAGGGCAAAAAATACGGTCTGTTCTTTGATGATATTTCCGGTGGTTTTACAAACACTTCCAGATTTGCAACGCAGGCATTTCAAGTTACACCCGTGATGGTTTATAAGGTTTATCCCGATGGAAGACCTGATGAACTCGTTCGCGGTGTAGATCTGATCGGAACGCCTTTAACGGTTTTTAGTAAAATACTTGCATCGGATAATTCGCCCGAAGTTTTTAATGGAATTTGCGGTGCAGAAAGTGGTTGGGTTCCGGTTTCGGCGATCTCACCCGGTATTTTGGTAAGTCAAATTGAAGTGCAAAAACGTGCTAATCCAAAAGAAGCACCACCGATATTACCACCACCCGGCGTTTCGATCGAACAATGGAAGGAGGGAAAAAGTAGATGAAAAACACAATAAAAATTTCTATATTATTAATTTTACTTTTGAATTTGGTTCTTCCTGCCTTGAGCCAACCTA
>JBGTHN010000350.1:0-5204 GCA_041746235.1 Pyrinomonadaceae bacterium
ATGCAGAAAACGTAGCCGGTGGTTTTTCCATTACACAACCGATTGCCGATGAATTATTTGAAAGTGGTATTGATCTAATGACTTCCGGCAATCACATTTTTGATAAAGGCGAAGTCATTCCATACATCAAAAAAAACAAAAGACTCATCAGACCTGCAAACTATCCAGTTGGAACTCCGGGAAGCGGACTTTTTATTGGTGAGATCAATGGTTTTCAAATTGCAGTTTTAAATCTTTTGGGCAGAGTTTTTATGCCGCCGAATGTTGATGATCCATTTAAGATCGCTGAAGAAGCTGTTAATTCAATTCCTGACGACATACGCATAAGGCTTGTAGATATGCACTGTGAAGCGACTTCGGAAAAATATGCGATGGGTTGGTTTTTAGATGGAAGAGTTTCAGCGGTTGTTGGCACGCACACTCACGTTCCGACCGCTGATGAAAGGATTCTTGACAATGGAACGGCATACGTAACGGATTTAGGTTTAACTGGCAGTTATGCGGGCGTTATCGGAATGAATAAGGAAGATGTTTTGCAAAGATTTACACAATTTCCGGCAAAACGTGCCGCTCATTCAAAAGGGACTGTCTGGATTTGCGGAGTTGTTATTGATATTGATGAATCCACCGGAAAAGCGTCGGACATAAAAAGAATTAAACTCGAAGTTTCGTAAAAATCTATTAATCTTTCGGTAAATCAATTTCATTAAAATCATCTTTTAATTCATCTTCTAATTCGCCGACCAATTCTTTTCGGAATTCTTCCGTCATTCTGGCTTCTTCAAGAGCCAAAGGAAGTTGTCGGGTTCGTGCGGAAAGTTTTTTCAAAGCGAGTTCATTTCCGGCTAATTCAGAACCGCGACGCGATGTTGCTTCGATCATTTGCAGGCGTGATTCGGCTTCAAACAACATTTCTTCTGCTTCTTTTTGGATATTTGAAAGATTGCCGATGTCTTTATCAATTTCAGCATTGAACTCATCTAATTTCTCACTTTTCAGATATTTCAATTTATTCTTTCGACGCTTGGCAAGTAATAGTTCGTGTTTTGTAGATTTTACGATTCTTGTTGCTGTAAGACGTGAAGCAAGCGTTTCCTGATAGGCATCGGCGAGCAATAAATTCCTTGATTTTATCTCCTTCAAAGCTTTTTTTTCTTCGCCTTTTAATTCATTTGTGAACCATTCGACTTCATTTGTTTTAATTCCGTCAATCGCAATCCTTTCCCGCAATTGTGCAAGCCAACGAGAGCGATATACCATCGTTCCGATTGAACCGATTCCACCGAGGATAAATCCACCGATCAAAGAAATAAAACTGAAAAATATAAACAGAGCGGCGACGGGCGGAGTTGTTCCAAAGATAAAAGAAAGTATAAAGAGGATAGAAGCCGGAACGACCGAAAGACCAATCGGCAAAGCCGCCGCTGTTAGTTTTAAGCGGCGATCTTTATTTATATCTTTTTTCGTAATTTCGTGTTGTATCGGGGCTAAATCGCTCATATAGTTGAATTACAATACATATTCTACAAACTTAATTCAAACTAAGTGCATCATATTCTTAAGTAATTATTATAAAATGTTGTATTATTAAATAAAATATTTCCTGTAAAAGTAAAATTGAATGCTTATGATTAAGAAAACATTACTTAAATTATCTCCATTATTTTTGATAATACCTTTGGTTTGTGGCGTAACCTTCGCACAAAAAAAAGGCAAAACTAAAGAACAACAAGACGTTCGCGTAATGACAATTCCTATTTCGATTTTTACAAAAGAAGAACTGGAAAACAAACAAGCAACCGAATTTGTTGAAGCGGGAGAGATAACTGTTAAGGAAAACGATGAGCAACAGGAAATACTTTCTATCCGTAGTGTCAGTAATACACCGCTTACACTGGCAGTTTTAATTCAAGACGATTTAGATTCCAAAGTAAATTTACAGCTAAAAGATATTAAAAATTTTATTAAATCCTTGCCCAATGATTCTCGTGTGATGGTTGCATATTTACGTTCGGGAAAACTTCAAGTCAGACAAAAATTTACAGATAAATTAGACAAAGCTGCCGATTCCATTAGAATCGTAGTAAGTAATTCGGCAGTTGCTCCGAGAAACCCTTATGATGGTGTAATAGATACGATCAAACGCTTTGAGGGACAACCGACCGGCAGACGTGCAATTTTATTGCTTTCGGATGGTTTGGATCTATCAAATGGAGTCGGTAGTTCGACACCCGGATTAAGTGCTGAATTGGATATAGCAATATCAAACGCACAGAAAAGTGGAGTTGCGGTTTACTCGATCTATTCTTCTGCCACTTATACCGAAGGTGGGAATCCAAGTTTAGTTTTAAACGGTCAAGGTTCACTTTTGAAACTATCAAAAGAGACCGGAGGACGTGCATTTTTTTCAGGAACTTTTACTCCGGTTTCTTACAAACCTTTTTTCCGTGATTTAGATCTGGCGTTAAATCGTCAATTTGCTTTGACATATCTCTCCACACATATGAAAAAAGGCTACTATAAAGTTGAAGTTACAAGCACAAATCCCGAAGTAAAAATTGAACATCCGAAAGGATATTATTTTAAAAATCGTCGTAATTAAAAAAAGTGCAGATTTTCTTTCTGCACTTTCGCTAATAATAAATTTAACATTTCAAAAACTAACCGACTCGCATATTACAAGCCGGACAAATTCTTCGTTCTTCCTGTATCAAAAGACCGATCCAAAACAAAATAAATGTTGTTACAAGTAAAACTGTAAAAACTGCCCAACCTGCCGGTGAAACTTTTTTCACAACCAATGGTAAAGCGTTTGTGTGGCAGAAAGGGCAACGATAGCCGGTTGAAAGTTGGTTTTGATACTGCGGCTGCATCTGCTGATTCTGGTATTGTTGATGCGAAACAATCGGTTGATTTATATGTTGCGGCTGATTGATAAGTGGTTGAATTCGATCTATCTGTTGAGTTTGTCGTCCGGGGTTTTCTTTTATTTTGAACTCATCTGTTTGCCAAGAATATGGTCGTGGCGGATTTTCTTCATAACTTTCCCGATCTTGATTTTGCATTAAAATAATTTTTGAACCGCAAAAGCGGCAAAAATTACTTGATTCCGAATTTCCCTGTCCACAATTTTGACATCTATTCATAAACTTTTTGTATGTTAAAAAACAAACCTCGTAATTATTATAACGCATACAATTATAAATAGTTTATCTTTAAATATAAACTTCATACATAATTTTGAACGATTTCCAAAATTTGTGTTCGACTTTTTATGAAAACTTTATTTTTTCGCCTGTTTCAATTGCTTTATAAACAGACTCGACTAATTCGACTGACTTAAATCCATCAAAAGCCGTTACGGGTGGCTCTTTTCCTTTGATAATTGCTTCAATAAAAGCCAAATCTTCTTGCACATAACCCCAACGCTCTTCTTTCTCTGTCATTGCCCACGAAAGCGTTTCAAAATTTGCATCCATTCCGCGTGAATCAATCAAATGCTCCATTTCCTGCGTCAAAATTGTGCGATGATGACAAAATACCTCGATTCTTTCAAAAGGAAAATGCCAACTCGCATCCGAAGATGAAGCAAATGTGCAATGAAATCCGCTTTTGAATTTAAGTATTATCGAAAACTCATCTAATTCAGGATATTCGTGTTGCGAACCGTATGCAACCAATTCTTCAACTTCACCAAACTGATAACGGCACATATCAAATAAATGTATCGTCGTTTCATACAAAAATCCGCCCGTAACATTCACATCACCCGTCCAAACCGGATTTACCAATTCACCTCGATTCATTTTGATGTGTGCCGAATGTGCTTTATCTTCTTTAACCAAATCTCTGAGTTTTGCATATACTGGAGCAAAACGGCGATTATGTCCGACTTGAAAAATACCTTTTCCATTATTGGCAGTTTCAAGAAGTTTTGTCGCATCGTCAACTCCGATCGCAAAAGGCTTTTCACAAAAAACGTGCTTTTCGTGATTAACCGCATCGGTGGCAATTTCGATATGAGTTTTATTAGGTGTGCAAACAAGAACAGCATCGCAATTATCAAACAATTCTTCCCGCGTCTGACAAACTTTTCCGCCAATTGTTCGGGCAGTTTTCAAAGCTTTTTCGGGAACAATATCAAAAAGTGCCGAGATTTCCGCATTTTCAATTCCCGAATAAATCCGTCCGTGAACATTGCCGATGTAACCTGTCCCGATTATTCCAATTTTAACTCTATTCATTTATAAATACTTAAAAAAAAATCTTGAATCTTAAATCTTGAATCTTAAATCTTAAATCATAAATCTTAAATCTTATAAATTACCAAATTCCGCCAGCCGCAGTGCTTTCAATTCCTAAAACTTCCATCGTTGCCCTTCTTGCTTTTCTCGCAACTTCAAACGGGTCTTGATTCCAATATTCTGGACGGAAAATTTCTATTGAGACCATTTTGTTATAACCGATTTGGTCAAATTTCGCTTTGATCTCTTTTATCGGCAAAATTCCCTCGCCCGGATAAAGTCTGTGAGCATCTGTCAATTCATCTTTCGGTAAATTTTCTGCATCGTTTATATGAAAAATAAAAAGTTTTTCGGGATTCATATTTTCAATTGCTTCAAAACTGGAATTCCCTGCATAAAAATGAAATGTATCAATGACGTTTCCGATATTTGGACGATCTACTTTTTCAACAATTTCATTGCACAAATCCAGCGTTTGAACCGAACAATCTGTCTGTCCTAAAAACTCAAATGCCAATGAAACATTATGTTTTGCGGCAATATCACCGAGTTCGTTCAAAACTGCAACAGACTCGTCAATAATTTCTTCTTTAGTTGCATTTTCGGGTAATTTTCCCGGCACAACGACTACATACGGACAACCAAGTTTCCCTGCGATCTCACATAATTCTTCGCATTCGGCTTTAATTTCAGCATATTCTTCAACATTTCTAAAAGTAATATGCTCAATCGAATTTATCGAATAAGGTTCGAGTTTGTGTTCATCCAAAATTCGTTTTAAATCATCAGTCGTCTGAGTCTTCAAAAATTCACGCAATTTCGCCGCCCAAATCTCGATCAATTCAAATCCCGCTTGACTCGCGGCTTTTATATCGGTTTCCAAATCAGCGTGCATAGTTGTCGCACCGTTCAATGCAATTTTCATAATAAATACTCCCAAAATAATAAGTAATTATTTCA
>JBGTHN010000351.1:0-5165 GCA_041746235.1 Pyrinomonadaceae bacterium
TTAAAACCGGAAAAGAGGTCTCATCTATATTTCAGATTCGAAGTCTAAGCATAGGGACAGACTCATCTTTTCCGAGCAATTATCTAGCGTCCAAGATAATTGCAAAAGGGGTTGATTATCAAGATACAAGCATAGGGTGAAATAGCGCGAAGCGGAATGAAACCCTATGAAGACGAACAATACCATCCGCTCGCTGAAGGCGAGCAACGTCAATTCCCAAAATAATTCCCGTCCTAATTTGCTGATCAAAACGCGGTATTTTCGAATGAAATCACGGATCGCGAACTGTCCGAGGAATCAATTACTTATGTTGCGTCGAAAAGTATCTGTCCGATCGATAAATACAAAATTCTTATCAGATACCCTTCAATGTGATAAGAATATTGAATTTTCTTATCATACATTGCTTGGGGAAATTGGATCCTCTACATCCTCGATGCGGTCGAACAAATCGCCAAAGACACGATCAAATTGATCACGGAGATCAAAGAATTGATGTTTGAATATAAGAATCTATTGCGCGTCGGCTATATATTCTACAGTCAGGATCTATTAAACAATCTTTTCCATCACCCATACAAAAAGATCGAATTCATCGAAAACGATCTCGGCGTTTCCCGGATCACCGCAGCCAAGTATCTTAATATGCTTGCCGAAGGCGGGCTTCTAAAAAAAGAAAAACTTGGAACGGGGAATTATTATGTGAATGAGAGGTTGTTTGAGATATTGACCAACAGAGGTTAAATATCTGATTAATAACCCGGGGGACTAAAACGGCTTTTGTGTTAAAATTGCGGTACTTTCAATGAGTATCAAAGATGTAAAATTAGATAGATCGGTGGTTAAAGTTTTCTCTTCATTTAAGGAAGCAGAAGCCGAGGAACGAAAATACTGGCATTCGAGAACCATTGCCGAAAGACTCAATGCAATGGAATTGATGCGGCAGAGTGCGTATGGATACGATGATCCAAATACCAGAAGACTTCAAAGAGTTCTTAAGATTATTGAACAAGAATGAGGTCCAATATCTACTGATCGGCGGTTACGCGGTCGGATTGTACGGCTATCCGCGACCAACCGCTGACATGGATATTTGGGTTTCGAATTCTCAAGAAAATGCTCAAAGGGTCGTCTCAACTCTTAAAGAATTTGGATTTGTCTCCGATCAACTCTCAACAAAATTATTAACAGAAGAGAAGAGCATCGTTCAAATGGGCGTTTAACCCTTTAAGCTGGAAATTATAGCCTTTATCAGCGGCGTAGAATTTGACGAATGTTTTGCCGGAAGGGAAATCGCGGAAATTAACGGCGTTCCGGTGAATGTAATAAATCTCAAACATCTCAAAATAAAAAAAAACGAGCGGGCGTTTGAAGGATTTGAATGATCTTGAGAATTTGCCTTAGTTTGTCACTTATATCAAATAGGAGTCGCTCTCTAGCAGAGACGGAATATTAGCGCAAAATGATTGAAGAGCTTAATCGACTGATGAAACAGGCGGCGGACGCCCATAATAACTCGCCTTTGGAACAATTTGACGGCTTGTCTCCGGATCAGATGGGTTTTGTGATTTACGAACCGTTCGATCCGATGAGTCCGATCCACTTTCGTGAAATGACAAAAGCAGATATGGCAAAGATTCCAATGCTGAACATGGTTAAGAGTTTTGGGGAATTACTCGAAGCGCAGGGTGAGATAAAACTTACGAAAAAAGGATTCTTGCCTATTAAGATTGTCCGCCAACTTTACAATCCCGAGGTTATGACGGATGAAATGATAGAGTGGGAAATTTCAAGGCTTTACAAAGAGATCGATTGTATGCCGGTTCATTTAACCCGGATACTTTCTGAATTGATCCCGGTCAGTAAAAAGCGAAACAATAAGATCAGCCTGATAAAAATGGGGCGGAAACTTCTATCAGACGAAAAATTACTGCTTAGGGAAGTTATTAAGACATTTAGTGTTAGATTTAACTGGGGTTATTTTGACGGATATGAAAGCGAATCAATTGGACAGTTTGGCTTCCTGTTTAGCTTGTATCTACTTCATAAATATGGAGATGAGAACAGGCCTGCCAAGTTTTATTCAGAAAAATATCTAAATGCTTTCCCACATCTTGTTGATGAGCTAGACGAATCGGCATTTCGTTCGAAATCAAGTGCCTTTCACTCATGCTATGAGGTACGAACATTTTCTCGATATCTTAGCCGATTAGGGATTGTCGAATTAAGTAAGTCCGATTCACCGGAAAGAGAGACTTTCGTGACAACGAACTCCCTATTTAAAAAGATGGTTGAATGCCGTGTCTAATTGACAGTCTGAGACTGTTAATTCGTCGCTCCGCTCTGCTAATCAATGTCCAAATAGAACATTTCTTTAAAAGGTCACGACCGCCAAATCGGTCATCTCAAACGAGGGTATAAGGGTATGAATTACCCGGCAACAAATCATTTCTACTCGTTGAAAAGCATCATTCCGATCGATAAACACAAAATCCCTATCATATCCGGTCCCTCATGATAAAAATATCGCATTTTCTTATCATTGAGCGAATGGGAAAACTTTATTTTCTACATCCCGAACGCCGTCGAAAAAACCGCCAAAGACACGATCAAACTGATCGCCCAGATCAAGGCATTGATGTTTGAATATAAAAATCTACTGCGCGACGGCTATAAATTTTACAGTCAGGATCTATTAAACAATCTCTTCCAGCACCCGTATACAAAGATCGAATTCATCGAAAACGCCCTCGGGGTTTCGCGGATCACCGCCTCTAAGTATCTGGATTTGCTCGCCGAAGACGGCCTTCTAAAAAAGGAAACACTTGGAGCGGGGAATTATTATGTACACGAGCGGTTGGTTGAGATCTTGACGAAGCGGGTTTAGGTCAAAACGAAACAATAGAAATTCCGCTAGTCATTCAACCAAAATCCGCATTGTCACAATGGATGTAAAAATTGATTGGATTTCGATTGCAAATGAAGCGATTTTAGTTTCGAGGCATCTAAAGTATTCTGAATACGTGTCTGATTTAACTGTTGATAATTGGATGAGATAAATGAGTAATTAATAATAAGTGTTGAAATTATTATGCTGTAGCGACCTGATATTGTGGTTCTTCATTCCATTCTTTGCCCAATAGAATTCTCCCGTTCGCTTTTTTACTTCGTTTCTGACCGTCTGCTCCCCAGGCGCCCCATTGTTTAAAGAAGAATGATACATCTTGTTCATCACATTGTTCTTGAATATCAATTGCCCACTTTGGTTTCATTGGTCTAGCACCGTGCCCGCTTTCTCCACCGACGATTACCCAATGAATATTGGACAAATCAACTTCACCAATGCTCTCAAGCAATGGCTCAATAGAAAGAAATCGAATTTTTGCATCAACTTTGCGCAAAACATCAATTCTATTTTTCTTGCTTTTGATTTCGACTGTTACGCCCAACCAAACATTGTCAGGAACAGTTCTGTGTTGAAAATAACTTTCCAAAACTTTTTCACGTTTCGTCAAAATTTGATAAGTATGTTGCGGTGTTTGGCGAATCGTTTCAAAAATCTGGTCTAAAAACTCAAAAGGCATTTCTTCGTGAAACAAATCGCTCATTGAATTTACAAAAAATTTCGTCGGCTTTTTCACTTTGAGGGGAGTTTCCAGACGATCAGGCATAATTTTGAATTTAAACGCATTTTCATAGCCGGGCGATTTCATTGCTTGAAGCCTTTTCGCCATAACTTCGGCGTAACAATGCCTGCACCCCGCTGAGATTTTGTCGCAACCGATTGACGGATTCCAAGTTGCTTCTGTCCATTCAATTTTGCTCTGCTTCATAATTATAGAATAATATAGTCTACCTTTCTTTTCTTCTTTCGATTATAAACTTTTTCATAAGTTACCAAAGGCGATCTTCCATCAAAGGTTATTTCTTTTTGTTTCTTCATGTCTAGAAGTACTTTTGCGGCGTGTTTGCCTAAATGTCCTTCTTCCAAAGCGTAGTCATATAACTCAAAATTGTTTGCGATTTGTTTTGTTAAAATCTTTTCTTTCACATTTTTTTGAAACGCTTCAATTTTCGTCAATGGCTGATTGCCGAATAAAGATTGTTGAGATTTTAAATCATCGTCGTCAATATCAAAATTCGCTTCACCGTTTGTTTCATTACGCTTCCAAGCAACAGATAAAAATTTATCAACTGCTCTCGGATGCGAAGCACCGAAAATTATGCCGTAAATATTTGCACCTTTTTTGATTGAAAATGGATAAAGCTTTAACTTTGTAGCACTCGGCAATTTTCCCCTTAATTGTTTTATGATACTTCGATGAATGAACTTATAAGGATTCTTTTTTGCTTCATCCATATCAATTTCCAAATGGACTTTAAATTCTTCGACGTTTCCAAAGCGCCAAAAGTAAGAAGCTGAAACAAAATACAGAAAATCTGTTTGCTTAGTTTTTTCAAGTTCCAGAAAGTATTTCTCTGAAAGAAACTTAATACCGTTTTGGTCAAGATAAACTAATGAAGGGAAATCTTTAATTTTAGGTAAGAGTTTAGGAAATAAATTCTCGAAATCTTCATTAAAATATTCAACAATTATTGCCCGGTTCACATCTTCATTCTCTTCAAGATATTTCTCGCAAGCTTGTTTCAATAGTTCAAACTTCTTTTTCTTAAACTCATTGAAATAAATCTTTACCTCTACATTGTTTTGAGAAATATTGGCTATTTGCTCTTTAACTTTTTCGAGAATGCGAATAGGACTTCCCGCAACGCTATTTTTGTCATATCCCGATCCCGCAAAAAAATCAAAAATACAAATAGTTGGAATTCCTTGCATAACGAATGTAGGAATCCAAGCTTGAGCATAATCTTCAAAAATCTCAAGTTTAGCAATTGTACTTTCATCAAATGGTTTTTCATGAAGGTTCTTTATTGCCATTGAAATATCTCCTTATCTAAATCGTTATAATGGGATATCAAGTGATTTGAATTTCATACTACTCAATATAAAACTTCTCCTCAACCGGCCTCAATGGCCGCGTCAACCAAAGCGGTCTTCTCAACCCACCCGGTCCCGGCGCTGGTCTCGTCATTGCCAGCCACTCTTTATAGACTTCAAGTGACTTATTCGTATCGACAAAAACATCGCCGTATTTATCATCCTC
>JBGTHN010000352.1:0-3961 GCA_041746235.1 Pyrinomonadaceae bacterium
GTTTGGTATTTTCATTTCTGACAATGGTTGTGGCTGTTCCTTCGGCGATCAAAATGTTTAACTGGACGGCGACACTTTATAAAGGTTCTATTTCGTATGATACGCCGATGCTTTATGCACTCGGATTTATGGGCTTGTTCCTGATCGGCGGTTTGACGGGATTATTCTTAGGTGCAATGGGATTGACGGTTCATTTAACCGACACATATTTCATCGTGGCACATTTCCACTATGTAATGGTTGGCGGACAGGTGATTGCATACTTAGGCGGAATTCATTATTGGTGGTCGAAGATGACCGGAAAAATGTATTCGGAATTTTGGGGTAAAATTGCCGCAATGCTCGTATTTGTCGGATTTAACTTAACATTCTTTCCGCAATTCATTTTGGGTTATCAGGGAATGCCTCGACGATACGCTTCTTACCCGGAAGAGTTACAGGTTTTAAATGTTTTCTCGACTGCCGGAGCTTCGGTTCTCGGTGTCGGAATGGTTATGCCTGTAGTTTATTTGACCTATTCATTGATATGGGGCGAAAAAGCACCATCAAATCCATATATGCACCCCGGTTTGGAATGGCGAACAACATCGCCACCACCGACTTTCAACTTTGATGAAACACCAATTGTAACTTGGGAAGCTTATGAATTCGGCGAAGAAAGCGGAATGGATTTAGAGAAAGCGAAGAGGCGAGAAATTGAGAAAATGTCGCCAACGGCGTAATTAGAATTTAGTAGCAGAGGCAGTAGCAGAAAGCAGTTTAAGATTTGAGAAAATCTGAAATTTGAAATTTGAAATCTGAAATCTGAATTTATATGGCAGAACACAAACACGACGATCATTATCATCCACCCGGACTTCAACACCAGTTTGATGATATGGGACAACAGGTAGATTCCGTAACAATCGGAATGTGGGCATTTCTTGCACAAGAAATTATGTTCTTTGGCGGAATGTTCACGGTTTATCTCGTTTTCCGTTCAAAATTCCCGATGGCATTTGCGGCGGGAAGTAATCACCTTGATCCATTTATGGGCGGACTCAATACGCTTGTGCTAATTGTCAGTAGTTTAACAATGGCTCTGACGGTTTATTATGCTCAAAAAGGCAAACGGCAGGCACAGGTAATTTTAATCATCTTGACAATGGTGTTTGGTATGACCTTTTTGGTCGTCAAATACTTTGAGTATAAGGAAAAATATGATCACGGGCTGATTCCTGTATCAGGTTGGAACAAAGTTATTAAAGAAGGTGAGCATAAAGAAGCCGCCGCGATGAAACTTCCTTTTGAAACAAAAGCCTCCGCCGCCGAAAGTGAAAAAGGCGGTGCGTCGGAAGCAAGTCACGCTAATCCAAACGGCGATTTTCATATTCCCGATTCCGATTTGGAATTAGCGAATATGGCTAAAAAAGAAGGATTTTTAACTGAAAGCGAGAAAGTCGGATATTTCAAAGATGTTAAGTTTGGAGATGATGGCAAGGTCGCTTCCGTTGGTGAGGTTGATAAAGAAAAATTTCAAGGCAGAGTTCGTATCTTCTTTTGGATCTATTTTGTAATGACGGGCTTACACGCTCTTCATATGATCATTGGGCTGGGAATTATGCTCTGGCTTTTATACAAGGCATATCGAAGCACATTTTCCGCCGATTATTATTCGCCCGTAGAAATTGCCGGATTGTATTGGCACTTTGTTGATATTGTATGGATATTCTTATTTCCACTGCTTTATTTACTTGGCAGGCACTTTTTGGCAGGAGGACATTAACAGATGAGTGAACACGGAGAAGAACATATTGGAATACCGGGTTATGTTGGGGTTTTTGCTGTCTTAGTTGTTGGCACAATTCTAACATACGTAGTTGCCCTACAAGACATTGATGGAATTTTATTTCCCGGTGCAAATACACTTCTGGCATTATTGATTGCATTTACCAAAATGACCTTTGTTGTATTGTTTTTTATGCACGTTCGTTGGAGTTCCAAATTGATTTGGCTTTCAGCGGCGGCAGGATTCTTTTGGCTGGCAATTATGTTTGCCTTTACGATGCAGGATTATTTAACACGCTCGATCGTTGGTAACTAAACAAAGCGTAGTGAAAATTAAAAAGAAACGGCAAGCGGAAAAATTCCACGTGCCGTTTCTTCTTTTATTGGAATAAATTACGCCATAAAACAGATATTGGACTTTGAAAGATAAAATAATTAGAAAATTTGGTTTATATTATTAATGCTTTCATTGCATTTTTCTACATCACAAAAAATCAAATAACCTTTTATCTATTAGGTTTTGTGCTTTTGTTCGTGATATTATTTTCGCTTTGGTAAGAAGTAGCGTATATGCAATATTTAATAACTTTTGGTGAAATTATTTTTAAGACAACAAGTGCAAACTTGGTTACATCCTAAATCTCGATGTTTAAGCAAAATCCCCTTTTAAAATTAAGTTTAGTTTTTTTTGTCGTTCCATTCGTCTTTTTAAGCGGATGCGGCGTTTTTAACCCCACATCAAAGCAACAAACGGCAACACTTCTGGAAACTGATAATGCCACCACAACCGAATTACTTGAGCAAATAAACTATTTTGCAAAAGTTGATTCATTGCGTGCAAAGATGTATCTGAAGTTTGTAGATAATTCATACGCCGAACTTGGAATTGCCGAAAAATACAAAACCGCCGATGGCGAAATTGTCGTTCAACGTCCCGCCAATATTTTATTAAAGGTAAAAATTCCGATCATTAAAACCGATGTTGCCCAGATGGCTTCCAACGGACAAAAATTTCAAGTTGCCGTTTTGCAAGACGGTGGAAGCGGAAAATATAAAAAATTTGTGCTGGGGACAAATAGTGTTGATTATTCACTTTTGCAGAAAAATTTAACGGAAGATGAAACCAATGGCAGTTCAAAGGAATTAAAGAAAAACGTCAATGCTTTTGCAAATTTGCGACCTCAGCATTTTACCGATGCTATTTTGGTTCGCCCCGTTGATACAACAAAATATGCTTATGTCCAAAGCACCATTTTGCAGGAAGAGATTGATTTTATATTAATGAAAAAGAAATCACCTTTGGGTTGGGTTTTGCGTGGATATTATTTGATGGATGAATATGTTAAAAATGACGATGGAACCATGAAACTTTCACGTCGGTTTTGGTTTGACAGGGTTGGCGGAATAAATCTTGCACGCCAACAGATTTTTGATGCAGACGGGGAGATTGAATCCGACATAATTTACGGAAAAAAAGGAAAGTTGACTGAAACCAGCGATTACAATCTGCCTTTACAGGTTGAGGTAACACGCCCGAAAGAAAAATATAAAATGCGTCTAAACTATCAAACGCCCGAAGATGTGATGATCGGCAGAACATTTCCCGAAGAAGCGTTTATATTGGAAAACAGTTGGAATTTGGAAGAACTTGATTTAGATAAAAAACTTCTGGAATTATCAAATCAAAATAAAGTTCAACAGACTGATCAAAATACAAATACACAGAAAAAGTAAAAAAGCTAAAGCCAATTATTATGGAAAGGCAGTTAAAATTTGGAGTTGTTAAGTATTAACAGCGAAAAACTTTTTTCTTTTCTTTATGATAGAATTTGTTCGATGAATACAATTTTAGAGACGGAAAACTTAAACAAAATATATAAGGTCGGAAAGGTGGAAACACACGCTTTGCGAGGCGTTTCGATGTCCGTTGAAAAAGGCGAATTTGTGGCGATAATGGGACAATCGGGATGCGGAAAATCAACTCTTTTGCATTTACTCGGTGGTTTGCTTTCGCCGACAACCGGAAGGATCTTGATTGATAACGAAGATATTTCCAAAGTTTCCGATGCCAAACGAACCGACATTCGCCGCCGAAAGATCGGTGTTGTTTTCCATAGATTCAATCTTTTCCCGACTTTGACGGCGGACGGAAATTTAAAACTCGCGGAAAAAATCTATTCCGGCAACGGTGGAA
>JBGTHN010000353.1:0-4502 GCA_041746235.1 Pyrinomonadaceae bacterium
CGCTTGGTTAATTGAAAAAAGCGGTTTTCATAAAGGATATTTAAAAGGAAATGCAGGTTTATCAACTTGTCACACGCTTGCACTTACAAATCGTGGCAATGCCACGGCAGAGGACATTTTGAATTTAAAAGATGAAATTCAGTTGAAGATCAAAGAATTATTTGCAATTGAATTAATTCCCGAGCCAAATTTCATCGGTTTTGAAAATTAAAACATTCATTATTAGCCATCGAATTTTTTTTCTGTATAATTAAATGGCAAATCAACAAACAACTTTTTTTGTCAAAAAATGTTATCACATCAGGTCGAAGAAAATCTTGAATTGCGTCTTGTTTCGGAGCGATATGCCGAAGAACTACTGGCTGTTGTCAAAGATAATTTTGAGCATTTAAACGAATGGATGCCTTGGGCAAAAAAAGATTATTCCATTGATTCGGCAAAACAGTTCATAAATATGAACCGAAAAAGATTTGCTGAAAATGAGTTAACTGATTTTTTTATTTTTGAAAGTAACAAATTTGTCGGAGTCGTCGGTTTTAACAGTCCCGATTTCTTGAACAGATCAATTGAGATCGGTTATTGGCTCGACAAAAATAATACCGGAAAAGGAATAATCACCAAATGTTGTAAGGTGGTTATTGATTTTGCCTTTGAGGAATTAAATTTCAACCGTATTGCAATTCGATGTGCGACCGAAAATTTTAAAAGTCAGGCAATTCCCGAAAGATTAGGTTTTACAAAAGAAGGCGTTTCAAAAGAAGCGGAATGGCTTCACGAAAAGTTCGTAGATTTGATAGTTTATTCAATGTTAAAAAAGGAATGGAAATAACAGTTATCAGTTATCAGTTATCAGTTATCAAAAACTGTTTACTGCATACTGCTCACTGTTTACTGTAAAAGATGATAATTGTAATAATTGGTTCGCAATGGGGCGATGAAGGAAAAGGAAAAGTCGTTGATCTGTTGGCAGATCGGTTTGATATTGTGGCTCGATATCAAGGCGGACACAATGCCGGACATTCGGTTTATGTTGGTGATAAAGCATTCGTTCTAAGGCTTTTGCCGTCAGGAATTATTCACGAAAATGCTACTTGTGTTCTCGGAAACGGAATGGTAATTGACCCGAAAGCGTTTTTTGAGGAAGTTGACCAAATGATCGAAAAGGGAATTTCGATCACACCCGAACGCTTGAAAGTTTCAAGTCGTGCTCATCTGATAATGCCGTATCATCGTGCATTAGATCACACTTCGGAAGAACGCTTGGGCAACGAAAAAATCGGCACGACGCTTCGCGGAATCGGACCTTGTTACGAAGATAAAGCAGGACGACGCGGAATTCGTGTCGCCGATGCACTCGTTCCCGAAGTTTTAAAACTACGCATTGAGAGAAACTTAGAAGAAGCCAATCGTGTCATTGTGTTATATGGCAGAGAACCGCTTCGTTCCGATGAAATCTATGAAGAAATTTCGGCTTTAGCTGAACGTTTGCGACCATTTGTTTGTGAAACTTCACGCTATTTTGCTCAAGCAAAAAGTGAAAACAAGAAAATCTTGCTCGAAGGTGCTCAAGCGACTTTGCTTGATGTTGATCATGGAACTTATCCGTTCGTAACATCTTCAAACCCGACAGCGGGCGGTGCATCGGTCGGTTCAGGAATTCCGCCACATCATATTTCGGGTGTTTTGGGAATTGTCAGAACTTATGCAACACGCGTCGGTGAAGGACCATTTCCATCGGAAATGTTAGAAGACGAAGAAGATATGGCAAATCTTATCCGCGAACGTGGCAACGAATACGGTTCAGTTACAAAACGCCCGCGTCGTTGCGGTTGGTTCGATTCAGTTGCAACCAGATACGCCGCTGAACTCAACGGATTTGATTCGCTGGCTTTAACAAAGATAGATGTTCTCGATGCCTTGGACGAAATAAAAGTTTGCATCGGTTATGAAATTGACGGCGAAAGGGTTGACACATTTCCCGCAGTTTCGCAGGATCTGCGACAGATAAAACCGCTCTATGAAACTTTAGAAGGCTGGAAATCCGAAACTCTCGGCATCACCAATATCGAAGATCTACCGATTAAAGCGAGGGAATATGTAGATTTTCTCTCGGATTCGATCGGTGTTGAGATAGGATTAATTTCCACCGGACCCGAGCGAGATCAAACAATTATTTTGAAAGATTCGGTAATGGAAAGTTGGTTTAATCAAAATTAAATATTTTGACTTGATTTTCTCAAACTTAAATACTAGAATCTAAAATTTCGTTGGTTAAAAAATCAACAAGATGTTTTTAAAAGAATGGTCCGATAGCTCAGTTGGTAGAGCAAATGGCTTTTAACCATTGGGTCGCAGGTTCGAATCCTGCTCGGATCACCATTATTACAGGAAAAGACGCACCAAACGATGCGTCTTTTTTATGTTTAAATTGAATTTTCAATTTTTATTCAATAAAATCGCCATGAACTCTGCGAGGTCGCAAATTGTTATTTTGAATCATTCTCGCACATCCATTCCAACGCAAAATTGCATCATCATTTTCTGAAGGGCTTATCGCTTCGGCTTTTTCAAACCAATCCATTGCTTGTTTGAATAATTCATAAGCAGAAGATTCCGAACCTGCGGGACCATTGCTCAACATCGCTTTAGCACGTCTTTCAAGGACAATTCCCGTGTAGTAAGTTCGTTTGTATTCATCATCAAAACGAGCGATATATTCTTTAACCTTTGTATCGCCAACGGAGTAGTCATTCGCAAAATTGTCGCTCATTGCCAAAACTAAAGTTACCAAAGCTTTTTGATTATCGGGTTCTACTTGCAAAATATCCAGGCAAATGCTGACGGCTGGATGCGGTTCATTTAAAAGACGATAACGCTCGGCTTTTTCGAGTGCATTTGGAATCGCTTCTTTGTGTAATTTCTTTAATTCAAACATTTTTTTCTACTCCAAAACTGTTTCGGTCGGAACGCGTGCGTCCCGCTGGCAATGAGTGCGATAGCACGTAAAAATAAGTCAATTAACTTTAAAGATCAAATTTAATGTCAGACAACATTTTACTTCTTAGATTTAAAAAGCCGCAAAATCTTTTTCACGGGATCATAAAATTCATCAACGACACGCTCTTTCAAAGGAATTATCGCATTGTCTGTAATCGTAATGTCTTCGGGACAAACCTTTGTGCAGCATTTTGTTATATTACAATATCCGATATTTGATTCGTCTTTCAATTCTTTAGTGCGATCTTCCGTGTCAAGCGGGTGCATTTCTAGTGCGGCTGTATAAACAAGGAATCTCGGACCGATAAATTCTTCATGCTTATGATGATCCCGCAAAACGTGGCAAACGTCCTGACACAAATAACATTCGATACATTTGCGAAATTCCTGCACACGATCAACGTCTTCCTGTTGCATATTCCAGGTTCCATCTTCATTATCGGGCGGACGCGGTTTGAATTTTTTGATCTTCTTTTTAACCTCGTAATTCCACGAAACGTCTGTTACCAAATCTTTTTTGATCGGAAAAGCGTGCATCGGTTCAACCGTAACAGGTTCTTCCATCGGCAGAGTATTGAGCCGTGTCATACACATCAATTTCGGCATACCGTTAATTTCCGCTGAACACGAACCGCATTTTCCGGCTTTACAATTCCAACGGCAAGCCAGATCATTCGCATCTTCCGCTTGAATCTGCAAAACCGCATCAAGCACAACCATTCCGGCAGAAATTTCAGTTTTATAATCCACGAAATCACCACTTTCATTATCGCCTCGCCAAATACTGAATGTTGCTTCTTTTTTCATAAACTATACCTAGCCCATATCTTTAATGATTTGTTTCAATTCCTCACGCATTTCGGGGATTTCGCTTCTCGTTATGCTCATTGAACCGTCTGCTTCTTTTTTCGCAACGTGATTAAATGTGCTGAATTCCGCTTCCTTATTCGGATAATCTTCTCTAAATTGAGCTCCGCGACTTTCTTTTCGTTCAACTGCCGAACGTGCGATCGCTTCTGAAACTGTCAATAAATTCGTTAGGTCTAATGCTGTGTGCCAACCGGGATTGAATTCAACATTTCCCATAACAGAAACATTTTTCTCACGTTCCCAAAGTTTTTCGATGCCTTCGATCGCTTCAAGCATTTCGCTTTCAGTTCGCACGATTCCAACCAAATCCTGCATCATATCCTGCAAATCGCTCTGTATTTTATAGGCATTTTCGCCATCGGTTACATTAAATGGTTCAAGCGATTTTTTAGCGACTTCATCAACCAGCGATTCGTTTATTTCTGCATTACCATTTTCTTTTGCAAATTTGGCGGCGTATTCTCCCGCCCGTTTGCCAAACACGATCAGATCGGAGAGGGAATTTCCGCCGAGACGATTTGCTCCATGCAGACCTGCCGCACATTCACCAGCGGCAAATAAACCGGGAACTGTGGACATTTGCGTATCAGCATCAACCCGAATTCCGCCCATTACGTAATGCGTTGTCGGTCCGA
>JBGTHN010000354.1:0-2794 GCA_041746235.1 Pyrinomonadaceae bacterium
AAAAATTTGTGTAAGATTTTTTTTTAAAATTGCATTATAATGTAGATACAAAAATTTGAATCGTTAATTATAAGGAGCAAAAGATGATCAGAGAGATTTTGAATAAAGACTTTATACTTAAAAGCACTTCTACGTTACAAAAATCAGGCAAAAAGTTAATAAATAATGTTGATACATCTGATGTTGAAACATCAAAAGAAATACGTGAATTTCTGGATAAAAACGAAATAGAACTCAACGAACTTATAGAAGCGGACGAACAAATTCAAAAAGCCCTTGAACGTGAAGAAAGTCGTGAAAATAACAAAAAAACTGTTCTTGAGCCTGAAGAAATACGTGAAAAGGATAAAGCAGATAAGGTGAATTATTTACCACACGACCCAATTTTAAGCCTTATCCAATCCGGTTTGCAGGAATATTGTCAAGAAAAACAAGCCGATAGAATAAAAGGTAAAACAAGCCAAGCTCAAAAACTTGCGGATAACGAATTTATTCCTGTTACGTATATTAGACTTGATAATGAACTTAAAAACTTTTTAATAGGTGAAAGCGACCAGAGATTGATCGGTAAATATGAATATGACTTAAGGTGGGCAAATTGTCTCATCGCCGCCGGAATTCGGACTTTTTGGCATAGACGACATCCGTTTAATACAAAACCCGCAACTCCATATAAAATCGGTAATAATGCACGGGTTATTTTATTGAGCGATTGGGGTTCGGGACTTCCGAGGGCTCAAAAACTTAGTGAAGTAGCTATTCGTGAAAAACTCGATGATCCCGATGCCACCAATCGTGATAAGCACGTCATACATCTCGGCGATGTTTATTATTCTGGTTGGGCGAAGGAATATGAACAAAATTTTCTACCTTATTGGGCGGTTAAAGAAGGTGAAGAAGACAAGTTCTCGTCTTGGTCTCTGAACGCAAACCACGATATGTATTCGGGCGGAAAAGGTTATTTTGAAACTTTGCTGGACGATAAACGCTTTAAACATCAGGAAAAATCTAGCTTTTTTAGTCTTGAAAACGACAAATGGCTGCTTCTTGGACTCGATACGGGTTATGACGACAATCTTATAGTTGAAGAACATAGCCTTTATGGAACTCAAGACGAATGGGTATACAAAAGACTCTCCGAAGCAAAAGATAAAACGGGCATTTTGCTAAGCCATCATCAACCATTTACTGCATTTCCTGATATTCCACATAGCGTGCTTGGCATTAAGCCGGGGCAAAAACTTCTTGATAAATTAAAAAAACCACTCCGCGAAAATCTGGTCGAAGCATGGTTTTGGGGACACGAACACCGTTGCACATTTTATGAAGAACAGGAAAATATAAAATTCCCACGCTGTATCGGACACGGTGGAATTCCCTTTTATACCTCAAAAGGTTTTTTTCCCGCAGGCGTTTTGGATGAATATAGAGAAGGCTTTGATGACTTACTGGAAAAATGGAATTTCTTCGGTTTTGTCGTTTTGGATTTTGACGACGATAAAATCACGGTTCGCTATATTAACGAAAGAGGTCATGAACATAAAACAGAATTTATAAATGCAAAAAGTAAAGTGTAAAAGGTATATGTAAAAAATAAAAAATCAAGAAAGCTGAAAGCATATATAAAAATATGAGTGAAACACTCCCGACAATTACGATAGAAATCGGTAATTTAGATAAAAATAAAAACGTCTATCCTTTGCGTCTTATAGGTCAAGATAAAGGTGATATTTTGGCGGAAGAATCCATTGCGAAAAAAGAATTTGAACGCGACAAATGGGATGTTGATCCGATTGAAAAAATGCTGACTACACCTAACTCGCCTGAGTTTGAGAAGATAGGCGAAAAACTTTATGAGTTAATACATAAAGGCAAAGTTGGAATGATATGGGATAAATTTATAATAGATAATAATGACTGCCGTGTTCAACTGCGTATTATTCCAGATGAAGTTTTTTCATTTCCTTGGGAATTTGTTTGTTGTAGTAAGAGGGACGATAAAACTGCCATTGACAGACTTGCAACTCAACCCAACCAAACTTTTTATCGAACATACGAAAATAGAAATCCAAACTTACCGGAAGAATCCGGTCTTTTACCGCTTCGTGTTCTTATTGTAATTGGTTCAGGACAAGAGGATAAAAAAGTTCTGGCTGAAGATGAATTAAAACTAATTGCAACGAAGATTCGACATAATGATCGGAAAGATCCTGAAAACAGACTTACTCACAGATTGATTGATATTGAAAAACTCTGGAATCCGACGCTCACAGAATTAAGTGAAAAATATAAAGAATTTAAGCCGCATATTTTTCACTTCATCGGTCACGGCACAATAGTTAATGGCAAAGCCCAACTAATTATTGAAACTCCTAATACTAAAAATGATGGTGGACCGCCTTTTGAGCAAAAAATTTGGGGAGATGCCGAGATAAAAAGCGATTTTAAAGTCCTAGATTGGAGACCTAATTTAGTTATTATAAACGCCTGTCGCACTGAAGCTAAAGATGCAAATCGTTCAGAAGATTTTAAAAAACATATTTGGTCAATCGGCGATATTTTTCGTGATTTGGATATTCCGGCAATTATTGCAATGCAAGCAGATATAGAAGGTAAAAGTGCTTGTATATTTTCAGGTGAATTATATCGGCATATAGCCAAATTCACACCGCTTGATGTTGCTGTTGCAAATGCTCGAATCGCTTTGAGACAACAAACTGACTTTACATACAGAGAATGGGCAATTCCTGTTTTAACCGTCAGTATGCCGCCGAGATCGGAAGAGCACACGTCT
>JBGTHN010000355.1:0-3448 GCA_041746235.1 Pyrinomonadaceae bacterium
GGCAAACTCGGTTCCGGTCGAAGGCGATGAGAAATACAAGTTCGGCACACTCGTATTTTTTAATAAACTCGGACATATCGGCATTGTCGCCGACGAAAACAGTTTTTATCACGCCTCGTCCAGCAAAGGCGTAACATTATCAAAATTTGAAGGTTACTGGGCAAAACGCATTGTCGGTTTTCGCAAAATTCCGCTTGAAAAATATGTGATGCTGAATCAGGAATTAAAAGAAATAGTAAAATAATTTCTTCACTCGAAATAATTCAAAAGCCGAGAGTCTGAAGCTTCAACCTCTTGGCTTTTGAACTTTAAATTGATAAAAGTTACACAATTAAATACTCAAAGCATAGAAAGGTAAATGTATTTTCTAGCACAAAATAGCGTCCTCTTTTTATAAAACAGGATATCTTCAAATAAGGCAATTACAATACTTATTCGTGAAAATGTAAAAATCTGTTGACATATCTTTAAACAAGCGTAAAAAGAGATTTATAGCTTTCAAAATTTGTCGACATTTTTTTAAATGTTTTTCCCAATTGTTTTGATGAGAGAAGTCTTCTCTCCCTTTATCCCAAAAGGATGCGCAAATGTTAAAACCTCGTCTGTTTGAAAAAAATCAAATATTATCCGTTTGTTTATCAATTGGCTTAGTTTTTGCACTTGAACTTCCCGTCAAAAGTGAGATTTATAAAATTGAAGTTGGAAATGATAATTCCGAAACAACTGATTTTTACAGGTCTGGAGATTATAAGTCCGTTCCGATTTATGGCAATGAGAAAAAAGGAGCCAAAATTGCCGCTTATCAGAAATTACTTCGCCAGAAGTTATGCGAACAACAATTGGAGTTTCATACGGCTATTGGAACTTATTACTCAACAAAAAACAATCTGATGGCAATTTTGATGTTCAATAACAAGGTAGATGCCCCGCTTTTTGTAACTGTAATGAGCGATTTTAGTTTCGAGAAATCTCAAAGACTTTGAACAAGTGTCGAATTTATCAGTTTGAGAAGGACGCGACAAATTTCATGCGGAAGGGAATGTGATATTTGTTAAATTCAACTCCGCTTTGTGATAAAATGACTTTGTAATGAATCAAGAAGTTACTCTAAAAATCTCCGATAGAATTATCCGGCAAGCAATTCTTGCTGCGTCGCAAAAAAAGCATCGGGTTGAAGAAGTCTTGTCAGATTGGTTAGAAGAAGTTTTTCAGGAAAAATTTACGGATAAAGAAGTAATTGCGTTGACAAAGATTCAAATCTCGCCTGAAGATCAGGAAGGGTTATCCGAGCTTTTGTTCAAGAATCGTGAAACAGGCCTGAACAAAAACGAACAACACGAACTCGATTTGATGGTCGAAATTTCCGAGCGCAATATGTTGAAAAAATCCGAAGCCTTGTGCGTTGCCGTTGAACGCGGTTTGATCGAACCTCGCTCGTAATGCAGCGAAAGAAAATATCTGAAAAAACAAAAGCCAAGATTCGTCAACTTGCCAAAAATCGTTGCGGCTATTGTCTCTGCCAACAAGAATACGTTTGGGATATTTTAGAAATTGACCACATTATTTCTTTAAAGAAAGGCGGAAAAGACGATGAGCAAAATCTGTGGCTGATTTGTGCGACCTGCAATAGTTCCAAATACAACAAAACCGAAGTCTTTGACTTAACAACCCGAGAAAATATTTTGTTTTTTAATCCGCGTCTACAAAAATGGCACGAACATTTCGAATGGAGCAAAAACGGAACGGAAATAATCGGCAAAACAAAAACCGGCAGCATGACGGTTACGGCTTTGAATTTGGATAGGGAAAGATTTATCAAAATCCGCAAAAACAGGGTTTCAGCAGGTTGGCATCCGCCAAAAGATTAGAATCAAACAAAATCCGCATCGGCACGGGTGGATTTGAAAATCGCTTCGATTGCAATTGCAAATGAAGCGATTTTTACTTTCCAGAAACCTCAAAGATTTTTCACAACTTCCGGATTTAATGATTCAGGATTTGACGTGGTTATTTTAACTTTTATTCAATTAAAAATACGTGCCGAAAAGAGATATTGTCTCAGCTTTTTGTTCGCCCGAAAAACGTAAATCGACCGAATTTGCTGCAAATCGGATCCACGTTAAAATCTATTGAAATTTTCTGATCAGAGAGTAACTGTCGCAAAAATTTCACGCAAAAACGTGAGAAGTTGAAAATTAAGTCCCCAGCGCAACCGAAACAAAAATTTAAGATGCTAGTTTGGTTGTTGTATAAAACATTGATATACTCCGCGACATCATATCAGTTTAATTCAAATGCGTTTGCAGGATAGTCGCTTTGTTTTAGGAAAGAAGTCCTTTATTATCTGATCTTCAAAAATCTGCAAGCATATTAATTAACAGGAAAAAAATCAATATGAAATTAATCTTTAACAGATTTGTTTTTGCCTTGGGACTCGTTCTTATTTGTAGTTTTGCCGCTTTTCCGCAGACATCCGCCTTTACTTATCAAGGGCGTTTGACGGATTCTTCTGTTCCCGCTAACGGTTCTTATACAATGAAGTTTCGTTTATATGATGCCGACACGCTTGGCAATCAAGTTGGAATGGAGAAAACAGTTCTGGTTACCGTAACCAACGGGATATTCACGGTTGGTTTAGACTTCGGGGCAAGTTCTTATTCGCCGGGTAGTGTTCGATGGCTGGAGGTCGAGATCGGGACAACGATACTTTCGCCGCGTCAGCAACTTTTGAGTTCTCCGTATGCGGTTCGTGCGGCTGATTCAAATATGGCAGACGGGCTTTCGGCTTCCTGCAACCCGTGCGTAACGGATGCACAGATCGTCGGGATTGACGGCTCTAAGGTGAGCGGAACAGTTTCACAGGCTGATACGGCAAATACTGCAACGACCGCCGGAAATGTGACCGGCATTGTCGGAATACCAAATGGCGGAACGGGTTCGACCACACAGAATTTTGTAGATCTGACGACGACGCAAACCGTCAACGGCGACAAAACCTTTGCCGGCGTTTTGAGTGGTAATGGGTCAGGGCTGACAAATATTCAAGGCACGATTGTTTGGGAAGTTGTAACCGGCACAAGTCAGCAAGCCGTTGCAAACAAGGGCTATGTAGCAAATGATGCCGGAGAGGTAAATATTATTCTCCCGGATTCAGGCGATATCAATGTCGGCGATGTGGTCAGGGTTTATAGTGCGGGGGCCGGCATTTGGCGTGTTAGTCAAAACGGAGGACAGGTTATTGTCGGCGAAGGAACCGTGTCTAATCTTAGTAACTGGACACCACTTTTAACTCAGGAAAAGTGGTCGGCCGTTGCCACGTCCGCTGATGGAACAAAACTGATCGTGGGCGGAATGGGAAATCTCACTGTTACTGGTGCTGGTGGTCTTCAAACTTCAACGGATGGCGGAGTGACCTGGACGCTGCGTGAGTTCAACCCAACTAGCTCAA
>JBGTHN010000356.1:0-3543 GCA_041746235.1 Pyrinomonadaceae bacterium
TGTTGCCGAAAAGTCCGAAGTAAAATACGCCTAAGACCGTTACTAAAAGTGCGATGCCGATTGCGGTCGGAATCTTCGGATCACTCCAATCTGTCATTCTGTCTTTGAAGAACATTACGACGATCAGACGCAAATAATAGTATGCGGAAATTGCCGTGTTGATAACGGCGACGACGACAAGAATTGTCAGCATCACGCTTCCGGCTTCGAGTGCGGGACGGAAAACCAGAACCTTTCCGATAAATCCGGCGGTCAGAGGTAAACCGAGAAGCGAAAGCATAAATAGCGAAAGTGTGAATGCCAAAACCGGAGATTTGAATCCGATTCCGTTATAATCTTCAAACTCCGTGCGTCGGTCGTTTCTTTGTCCGATGAGCGTTATGATCGCAAATGCACCGAGATTCGTGATCGCATAGGTCAGCATATAAAAAGCCACAGCCGCAACCGCTTCATCGCGTCCGCTTATTGTTTTGGCAACGCCCGCTCCGATAAATCCGACGAGTGCATAACCGGCGTGAGCGATCGAAGAATATGCGAGCATTCGTTTGATATTATTTTGAACGATTGCCGCAATATTTCCGACGGTCATTGTCAAGATCGCTATTACCGTCAGAGCGGTTATCCATGATTCGTGTAAAAGTGCTGATGCTTGACTAGCCGCGATAAGTGGAAACCCGATCACGAAAATACGCAAGAAAGATGCAAATCCCGCCGCTTTTGGTCCAGCCGCCATAAATCCTGTGATCGGACTTGGAGCTCCTTCATAAACGTCCGGTGTCCAGACGTGAAACGGAACTGTGGCGATCTTAAATCCAAAACCGACCACCAACATCGCACCGCTGATTAGCAACAAAGCAGGGAAGTTTGACGCATCATTCTTGATAACTTCGGCGATGGCGGTAATGTTGGTTGAACCCGTCGCACCATATAAAAGTGCCATTCCGTAAAGCAAAAATGCCGAAGCATAAGAACCGAGTATGAAATATTTCATCGCCGATTCGTTTGATTTCAAATCCTTTTTTCGCATCCCAGCCATTACATAAGTTGCGATTGAAAGCGTTTCTAAACCGAGAAAGATGATGACGAGATCGTTGCCCGAAGCCATAAACATCATCCCGACCGTCGCAAACAAAAGCATACAATGGAATTCACCGGCGGGAACATTTTCGCGTTCAACCCAAACGCTGGAGATCAAAATTGTCAAAGCCGTTACGAGCAGAAATACAAGCGTGAAACTCATACGCAAACCGTCCGTTACGATCATTCCGTTAAACGCACTCTGCGGAGCATTCGGATCAGACCAAAGTGAGAACAGAGCGATCCCTGCTGCGATCAATCCAACCATCGAAATAATTCCCGAAATTCTGTGCCGATTTGGTTTGAAACTGTCAAAGGTCATCAAAACAATTGCCGTTACTGCAACAATAAATTCCGGCAAAACGATCGGGACGTTTACGTTCGGTGCTACTAAATCTGCTAATAAAATCGTATTCATTATAATTAAAAAAAACTATTTCTCTGCCTTCGTATAATTGTAACTTTTTTCTCCGGCTTTAATTTCTACTTTCAAATGATTATCCTTCGGCGGAATCGGACACGAAAACCAATCGCTTCCATAAGCACAAGACGGATTTGAAGCGAGATTGAGGTCTAAAATAACTTCGGTTTTGTCGGTGTCCAAAATATACAAATATCGTCCGCCACCGTAACTTTCATTGCCGTTTGTTAAATCCTTGAACGGAATAAACAAAAGGTCTTTGTATTCGGGATATGCTTCTCTCGTTTCTTTATCCGAATGATAGACGTTCAAATTGTATTGTTTCCCGTCTAACTTAAATGTCAAAATTCCGTATTTAACATAAGTCTTGCTTTTGCCCGACGAAGTTGGAATCAATAGAATCTTTTCATCGTTCGTTTTTTCAAATTTCGCCGTTACACGATATTTTTCGTCAACCTCGAAATAATTCAAACCTTTATAATTCGGAAAATCTTCTTCCTTCAAAGGCGATTCATCTCTATTGCGAAGCTCTTTATCACGCCCTTCACGAAATTCTTTCAAATCCGTCGTGCCGTAAAAGGTCTGTGCATTTACCAGATCGGCAGTGCAAAATAAACCAATAAATAAACCTATGAAAATGTATGATAAAACTATTCGCATTAATGACTCTCTGTTTTCAGTTTTTCCTTATCAGTTTCTTTTGCAACTGTTCCACCTTTTGTTTCGCCGATCACACGTTTTTGAATTGCAACGACCGCATCTTTTGAAGCGTTCAAAATCGGTTTCGGATAAACACCCATAAAGAGCATCAAGAACAGCAATGGAACCATCAAACCAATTTCGCGTGCGTTTAGGTCGAGCAAGTTTTTGTTTTTGTCATTCGTAACTTTGCCAAAGAAAACTCTCTGCACCATCCAAAGCAAATAAACCGCCGCAAAAATTACACCGGTTCCGGCAAACATCGTCGCAATCTGGTTAAAACTTCCGGGCAAAATTGTCGAAGACCACATTCCGAGCATTATCAAAAATTCACCGACGAATCCATTTAAGAATGGCAGACCGATCGAAGCCATTGTTGTGATAACAAAGAACGTCGCATAGATCGGCATAATGCTCGACAATCCGCCGTATTCGGTGATCTCTCTCGTGTGTCGGCGGTCGTATATAAATCCGACGAGCAAGAATAATGCTCCGGTTGTAACGCCGTGTGCGAGCATTGTGAATAAAGCACCTTGCATTCCGAATTCGGTAAATGAAAACATTCCCAACATCACAAAACCCATGTGTGCGATTGATGAATATGCAACAAGGCGTTTGATGTCGGGTTGAACCATTGCGACCAATGCACCGTAAATAATTCCGATGATCGCTAAAATTATAAACAGCCAAGCCCATTCGCGGGACGCTTCGGGAAATAATGTGAAACAAAAACGCATTATTCCGTATGTTCCCATTTTCAAAAGCACTGCTGCCAAAATAACCGAACCTGCCGTCGGTGCTTCGGTGTGTGCGTCGGGAAGCCAAGTATGGAAAGGAAACAACGGAACTTTGATCGAAAATGCGAGTGCGAATGCAAAAAACAAAAGTGTTCCCGTCGTTCCTGCAAAAACCATTTTTCCACTTGTTAAAGTATTCAAAAGCGTTACGTAATCAAAAGTTCCAACGCCGGTTGCTCTTAAATGCAGATAATAAAGTCCGATTATCGCCACAAGCATCAGCAAACTTCCGAGTGCCGTGAAAATAAAGAATTTTACCGCCGCATAAATTCTGTTTGAACCGCCCCAAATTCCTATAAGGAAAAACATCGGCACAAGCGAGGCTTCAAAGAATAAATAAAATACGAGCAGATCAAGTGAAACAAAAACGCCGATCATCGCACTTTGAAGCAACAACAAAAATGCGTAAAAAGCCGTGTGCCATTTTTCGACCGCATCCCAAGTTGATAGAACGGCAATTGGCATTATAAATGTCGTTAAAATGACTAACCATAATGAAAGTCCATCAACACCGACGTGATAATTCGTGTTGATCGCCTCGATCCAAGG
>JBGTHN010000357.1:0-7095 GCA_041746235.1 Pyrinomonadaceae bacterium
CAAAGATACTTCAATGAAAACCTGCTCAAACTATTTATAAGCAAGTTAGATTTGGAGCAGAGTTTGATAAAATACCAAGAACACTTTGAAGAGTTAAGGAATTACGCTGTTATCTCTCCTTAATTCTGTCCGAAGTATTGAAGAATAAAAGTTAGAATTTTTGAACCTAAATTTCATTAATTCCTTAAATATCGAAATAAATATTGTAATTTACACTCTTGTAAGTTATTATTGTCAAAGTTTTTCCCCTTAAAAATATTCACATTTAATTAATATTATGTTTATAGGGAATTCTTGATTTTTTTACTCAATAAGGTTATAACAAAAATCAACTTTAAATTAACAGAGGAGTTTACACAGATGGCAAAGAAAAATTGGGTTCGCGGATTAATAAGTTTTGCGTTGGTATTAACGGTATTAATGGCAACATCGTCAGTAGCTTTAGCTTTTTCAGATAAAGATTCAGCTATGGGAGAAATTTCAGTTTCTGGTAATTCTGACGGAAACGGTTCGTTTGTTTTATTGAATGGAGAAAAAGCCTACAATGGCAGAACATTCATCTCAAATGGAACAATCGAAACTAAAGAAGCAGGAGCAACTGTAAAATTAGGAAATCTGGGAATGGTCAGTTTAACTCCAAATACAACATTGAGTTTAAACATTTCTGACAATAACATTTCGGGAAATCTTTCAAACGGAAAAATAAAAGTCTTTAACAAAAAAGGCGTAAAAGTTGATATTGAAACTGCTGACAGTAAAATATCCAATGATGGAATAGCAAAAAGCGTTTTTAATGTTGATCTTACATCGGGTTTAACCCAAGCAACTGCTGATAGTGGTAATGTATTTGCCGGAATTGGTGAAAATCGCACTGTTGTTACTCCAAAACAAGATGATAATGATGACGATGATGATAATGATGTCCTTGCATTATTTTTAATTTTTGCAGGAATTGTTGGTGGTGTAACATACCTCGTTTTAAGAGACAGAAATGATAGTGAATTAACCACTATTAGTGCTATATTTTAATTTTACTTTCTAAAAAGCTTAAAAGCTAAAAAAGGAACGATTCTACAGAATCGTTCCTTTTTCATTTTAATAATTGTGTATTACTTAAAGTTCGGGTTTTTCTGAATAATAAATTCACGTTTAAATCCCTTAATGTCGTGAAGCATTATTAAATTATCTTGAATCCCCGATCTCCTCAAAATATCCCGAACTTGTTTTTTCCGATACATCGAATAGATCTTTATTCCTCGCTCAACCAGATCATCAAAAAGTTCATTTATTTCTTCGCAACCGCTTACGTCAACATAATTTACACCCGAAAAATTTATCACGATATGCTCTAACTCTTTGCCTTTATGTTGCACTAATTCTTCGATTTGCTGGGCAATTTTACTTGCGTTGGCAAAAAATATAGACATATCTATTCTGAGGATCAGAATGTTTGGAAAGATTCTGTTTTCATAACCAAATGTAATTTGTTTAAACCTTTCTTCTTCCATTACAAAAACCATTTCAACGACATCAGCAACAATTGTTCGACGCAAAAACAACACAAGCGACACGACGATTCCGATAAATATCGCATCATCGGGTTTTAGTAGAAATGAGAATACAAATGTTGTTGTAATAACGATTCCATCCGCTCCTGAGAGGCGGAATATTTCACGGAATTTACTGAATTCGATCAAGTCAACAAGTGCGGCAATAACGACAGCACTCAAGACCGCTTTCGGAAGATAAAACAAAAGTGGTGTGAGAAAAAGAATTGTTAAAAGAACAAATAATGAAATGAAAACTGATGAAATTCCCGTTACCGCACCCGCTGAAAAATTGACCGCTGTGCGGGAAAATGAACCCGCGATCGGATAACCTTTAAAAATACTTGAAGCGATATTTCCTAAACCTTGTCCGACGAGTTCCTGATTTGCATCAAGTTTTTGCTTTGTTTTAGCAGTAATTGATTTCGACACAGCAAAGGCTTCCAAAAAACCGACGATAGAAATTATCAAGGCACTCGGAAGAAGTGTAAAAACGTCAGAAGATGAAAGTTGCGGGATTGACGGAAGACTTATGCGGGCGTTTATTTCACCAACCACCTCAACTCCTCTTGATTCAAAAGCAAGAAAATAAGAAAGCAAAATTCCGACAGACATTACAATTAAGCCCGAAGGAAAAGCCTTTGAATAGCGGTTTTTCGAATAAATTATCAAAAAGACACAAATCAAACCTATCGTTAAAGTCAGAATATTTGTGTTTGGCAGAGCTTTTATGATTTCCCAAAAATTCAAGAAAACAAATTCGTGTTTTTCGACCTTAAAACCGAACAGGCTTGGGATTTGAGTTGAAGCAATAATTATTGCGGCGGCAGTTGTAAAACCCGCAACGACGCTGTGAGAAATAAAATTTAGTATAAAACCGAGTTTGAAAACTCCCATCAGAAGTTGAACCAAACCGATGATCAGAGCGAGGATAATCGCAAGTCCTATAAATTCGGGAGTTTCGGGTTTGGCAAGCGGAATTAAGGCGGTTAAAGTTAGAAATGAAACTAACGCTACGGGACCGGTCGAAAGCTGATTACTGCTTCCCCAAAGTGCAGCAACAGCAGTTCCCAAAAATGCCGCATAAAGTCCGTGAACAGGCGGCAAACCTGCCAAAGTCGCATACGCCATCGCCTGCGGAACTAAAACAATTGCGACAGTTAAACCTGCGACAAAATCTTTGAATAATTTATCTCTATCGTAGGTTTTCAGCCACTTCAAAAATGGTAAGAAAGTCTCCATAGTTGATTTTTACAATCTGTTAAAAGACTAAACCGATTTAAAATTCGGATTTTTTTGAACGATAAATTCTCGTTTAAATCCTTTTATATCTCGCAGAACGATCAAATTATCCTGCATACCTGATTTTCTCATAATATCCCGAACTTGTTTTTTTCGATACAACAAATAAATTTTTATGTTCTTTTTCAAAAGTTCTTCAAAATATTCATTAAGAATCTCATAACCGCTGACATCAAAATAATTTACGCCCGAAAAATCTAAAACAATATGTTCTAATTCTTCGCCTTTATGTTCAACTAATTCTTCAATCTGTTCAACAATTTTTGCGGCGTTTGCAAAGAAAACCGACATATCAATTCTCAAAATTAAGATGTTTGGAAATACCTTGATTTCATTTCCAAATGTGATTTTTCTGAATCGTTCTTCTTCCATTACAAAAACCACTTCAAGCACATCGGCAACGATCGTTTTTCGCAAAAACAGTACGAGTGAAACGACAATACCGATAAAGATCGCATCGTCGGGTTTTAAAAGGAATGAGAACAAAAATGTCGTCATTATAACGATTCCATCTGTTCCCGAAAGATTAAATGTTTCACGGAATTTGCTGAATTCGATCAGATCAACAAGTGCGGAAATTACAACAGCACTCAAAATTGCTTTTGGAAGAAAAGATAAAAAAGGTGTGAGAAATAAAATTGTAACAAGAACAAAAAGCGATACAAAAACAGACGAAAAACCAGTAATCGCACCTGCCGCATAGTTAACTGCTGTGCGAGAAAATGAACCTGCGATCGGATAACCTTTGAACATACTTGAAGCAATGTTTCCCAAACCTTGTCCGATGAGTTCCTGGTTTATATCAATTTTCTGTTTTGATTTAACGCAGATTGCCCTCGAAATTGCATAACCTTCAAGAAATCCTATAACAGCGATTATCAAACCACTTGGAAGCAATTCCAATATATGTCCGAGAGAAATCTTCGGCACAGCGGGCAAACTTATGTGTGCATCTATTGTTCCGATCACATCCACACCGTGAGATTTAAAATCAAGCAGATAGGAAAACAAAATTCCGATTATCATTATGATCAAAGCGGCGGGTAAAGACTTTGATATTTTGTGTTTTGTAAAAAGAATCAGAAAAACGCTCGTCAAGCCAATCACCAGCGTAAGCAAATTTGTGTTTGGAATAGAGGCAAGGATTTCATAAAAATTGAGAAAAACATATTCGTGTTTTTCGACTGTAAAACCAAACAGACTTGGGATTTGACCTGCGGCGATAATTATTGCGGCGGCGGTAATAAATCCGGCAATCACACTATGGGAAATAAAGTTCATCAAAAACCCCAATTTGAATACGCCCATCAGCAATTGAATGATGCCGATTATCAATGCAAGAATTATCGCAAGAGCAATAAATTCGGTGCTTTCAGGTTTTGCGAGTGGAACTAAAGCAGTTAGAACAAGAAATGAAACAAGTGCGGCGGGACCGGTTGAAAGATGATTGGAACTTCCCCAAAGTGATGAAACGGCAGTTCCTAATAATGCGGCGTAAAGTCCGTGAACAGGCGGCATTCCTGCCAAAATTGCATAAGCCATTACCTGTGGAATCAAAACGACTGTAACGGTTAAACCTGCAACGAAATCCTTGTATAATTTGGCTCGGTCATAGTCCTTTAACCACGACAGAAAAGGTAAGAAAGTTTCGATATTTAAGGACTTTTTGAGTGACATTACAAGCTTTTAGAATTTTTGCAAAATCTTCACAAGTTAAGAATATTCAAACAAAAAGATTTGTCAAAAAATCTTTCGTCTTTTGGTAAATTTTCTCATCATTTGAAGCACGAGAACCTGCAATATTCAAGACTTTGCATTTAGTCAGTTTAACAAATTCCTTTGCTTCAGCGGATGCTTTTACTACATCAAACACGGAAAAATCAATAAACAGAAACGGTTTATTGTGTTTCTTGGCAAGTTGTCTTGTTAAAAGCGAACCGCCCACAAGTTCTCCGTGTGAAAGAATTATCGTTGCATCGGAATTGATAATATTTAATTCCGTTCTTTCGGCGTAATTTCGGGTTTTGGTTTCAATTAAATTGGGGTATTTATCGGGAATCTTGCTATCTTCTGCACGGCGACCTTTTGGAACAAATCCGCTACATTCTAATCCTATTTCCAAAGCAAAATCAAAGGCGGCTCGGTCTGCACCCGTCTGTCCGCCTGAAACTATTTTGTTGATTGTTAATGGTTGATCGTTGATTGTTTTTCTTGCTTGATTAAAATAAAAATGGACAATTCACTATGAACTATTCACGAATCTAATTATTCATTTTTGAACGGGAATCAACTTTCAAATCTTCCTCACCCGGTTTGGCTACTAAAATTTTCTCTTTCTTTTGTATTGAAGTCTTAACCGAATCCATAATTTTTCCCGCATCGCCAAGATTTACACGATTTGTCAGCACACGCGAAACTCTCTGTGGCAACAATTTTGGAGCGATTCCCGCAATCGAATTTGTCAAAGTAACAATATCACCGCCGCCTTTCCAATGCTCACGCACAACATCTTCATCCGTGTAATTAAATAATCTGAGAAGCGTTAAAGCGATCAAATATAAATCGTCAACTTGTCCGATAAAGGGAAAAACATCGGGAATAAAATCAATCGGAGAAATAGCATAAACGATCGCCGCCGCAAAAAGAGCTTTTTCTGTGATCGGCACACGATTATCTATCAGCAGATTCCCGCAAAGCCGCACCATATTTGGCAAAAACATCAAAAAGTTTTTCATACGTCCTTTGTTTTCACTCTTTACTTTGCGTTTTATTTTACGATCTTTTACTCTAACAATTCCTTTTTCAGCCATTTTGTTTTACTTCTCCCCTTTTTTCTAGATGCAATGTTAATACGTAAATTCAGTCTAAGCCGTTCCGCTTCATTTGTGCAAGTTTAATGCGAATTAGTTGCTTTTGCATTTTGCGTTTATCATTTATTATTCATTTAAGAATAGTTAGTTGTTGGTCGTTAGTTGTTAGTTGAAAAAAACAAAACAATTAACAACGAGCAACTAACCAATAACAAACATTATGATTCTACAAAAGATTCGACAAAAAGCCGCATCCGATTTGCAACATATAATTTTGCCCGAAGGCGAAGACGCACGAACCGTTGAAGCGGCGGGAATTTGTGCGAGCGAAAACATCGCTAAAGTTACATTGCTTGGACGCGAGGAAGTCATCAAACAACTCGCAAGCGAAACGGGTGCGAATTTGAACGGTGTGAATATTTTGAATCACCGAAAGTCGGATGATTTTGAAAAAATGGCGAGGTTTTATCATGAACTCCGCCGTTCAAAAGGTGTGACGCTCGAAGAATCTGAACAGGTCGTTAAAGATTCGCTTTTTTACGGAAATTTGATGGTGAACTTGGGAAAAGCGGACGGCTCGGTTGCGGGTGCGGTTAATTCGACGGCGAATGTTGTTCGTGCGGCACTTCATTGCGTCGGTGTGCGGGAAGGTTTCAAAACAGTTTCATCATTTTTCTTGATGGTCGTCCCCGACAAACAATTCGGTGTTGATGGTGCAATGATCTACGCCGATTGCGGAGTTGTGATCGACCCTGACGTTACGCAACTCGCCGAGATCGCCATCGCTTCCGCCGATTCCTGCCGTGCTTTGCTCGGTGTCGAACCAAAGGTTGCGATGCTCTCATTTTCCACCAAAGGAAGTGCCAAACACGCCCTCGCCGACAAAGTTATCGAAGCCACCAAGACAATAAAAGTCCGTATGCCCGACCTCGAAGTTGACGGCGAACTCCAAGCCGATGCCGCTTTAATCCCGTCAGTCGCCGCCAAAAAAGCCGAAGGCTCAAGCATCGCAGGTAAAGCAAACGTCTTAATCTTCCCCGACCTAAACGCCGGAAACATCGCCTACAAATTAACCGAACGCTTAACTGGCGGAACCGCCATCGGACCAATTTTGCAGGGATTGGACAAACCTTGCAACGATTTATCACGCGGTTGCAAAGCAGAAGATATTGTCAATGCGGTTGCGATAACGGCAGTTCAATCGCAGGCGAGGAAAATCTGATTTTAAATGTATGGTATATGAAGTTTATCGAATAAAATCATATTTCTTTTTTTAGCATCTTCTACTAATTTGTCATAAGAAATGATTTCAACATAAGCAGATAAATTAGCGTTAAATCCAAAATATCCTAATCCATCAGGTGTTTTTGAGAATGTGTAGTTTTCAGCAACCGCTGAGATTTTTTCTGTTAGATCACAGATTACATAAATATAAA
>JBGTHN010000358.1:0-7347 GCA_041746235.1 Pyrinomonadaceae bacterium
GAACGTTGAAACATATCATAAATCGTTGAAACAGAATGTGTCGTTGGCAAAGTCACCGACCCAAACCAAGACAACGCAAACGAATCACTTTTTCGCCGCGTTATGCGGCTATATCAAACTGGAAATGCTGAAAGTAGAAACAAAGACAAATCATTTTGCATTGAAAACAAAGTTATATATCAATGCTCTACAATCAGCTTCAAAAACCTTGCGAGAAATGAATCCAATTCAATTCTCCGCGTAAGGTGAGTTACTAATTTTGATTCGCTCTGGAAAAGATGAAGCAAATAAGCTCAACAAAGAATTGTTGCCGTTTGCTGATGTCGTTTTCGGCGTTCCCGAATACGCAAGCATTATCGTGGATTTTGATTCGGAAGGATTTCGCACAGCGGCTCAAAAACTACAGGATAAATTTCCGAATCTAAAATATATTGCAACAACTTTCCGCGAAGCCAGATCAGCCAGCCGACACAATTTAACCGCCGCTTGTTTTGCGGATGGTGAAGTTTTTAAAGCACCTAGATTTCTTGATGTTCAGGTATTTGATCGAGTCGGAAGCGGCGATTCGTTTGCTTCGGGTTTTATTTACGGAATGCTCGAAAACAAGGGAACACAATATTCGGTGAAATGCGGAACAGCTCATTCGTGTCTGGCGATGACAACGCCGGGCGATAATTCGATGGCACGGCTTGATGAACTTGAAAAACTTATTTCGGGTGGAGATTGGAACGTAGTCAGATAAGCAGAAAGGTAAAAGTAAAACCTGAAAAACATCAGAGCAACACGGATAATTCCCGTTGTCATAATCAAATCGGACGACGAAGTCCAAGGCGTGATCGAAGCGATTTGGGCAGGTGGAATCAATGTTCTCGAAATCACAATGACAACGCCGATTGATTTAAATGCTGTTTTGAAGTTCCCAAATTGTTTTAAGACTTAAGCTTCAACCTTAGCCAAAGCGACGATTTTATCACGTTTGGAAACGACTGTTCCGCCGGGTTTTTCTACCGTTACAGCGAACATTTTTGGTTTTTTAACGTCTATTTTGGCATTGATTGGAATTATCACTTCGCCGTTTTCATCAATATCGAAAATTCCGCCATCAATTGGAGTTGCTTCATCTTGGGTTTCGTCAAATATCCAAAGTTGATAGGTTTCCTTGTTTTTATCGTTTTTCGGCAAGCCTTTAACGGTTACATAACCTTCTTGTTTGGTGTTGCTCCAAGCAATTTCACCCGTTAATTCTTTATTCTTTTCATCGGGTGAAGCGACAGATGTTTTTATTAGATCATTTACCGATGCTAAGAATTGTTGTTTTTTCTCAGCGGGTGTTAGTTCTTTTTTAGGTGTTGCAGTTGGCGTTGGATTTGTGACAACGTCGGTATTTGGATTAACTCGTGTCAGCCAAATATTTGCAACCAAAGCTATACAAGCAAGTGCCGCAAATCCCCAACCTAGCCATTGCATAAACGATGGTTTTGGCGAATCGTAAGTTATTGTGCGAATGTCGGCATTTGGTGTTTCAGTCGGCAACGCACCGCTCGAAACATATTTTTCTTGTTCTACGGTGTTTTCTGCAACTTCTACGTTACTTTCAAAAAACTTATCTGCATCCGCCAAAATTTGGGCTTGCAGATTCTGCGGCATTGCATTGTTTGTATTCAAATTGCCCAAGCTAATTGCTAAAGCCGCTTTTTCAAACGAATTATCATTTTTGAATTCAGGAAATTCTATTTGTAATTCATTTAATTCACTTGATTCTTGTTCATTTAGACCAAATAGAGTTTGGTCAGCAAGGAGTTCGAACAATCTTTCTTTTCTTTCTTCTATATTCATTATGCCGAAACCTCCTTTTTGATATTTAATTTCTTGCTTTCTATAATTTCTCTAACTTCTATCAACCCACGCCTTGCATGAGTTTTAACTGTGCCAAGTGGCATTTTTAATGCGTCCGAAATCTCTTGATGCGAATATCCTTGGATAATTGAAAGTTGCAAAATCTGCTGTTGTTCGGGGCGTAATTCCCGCATCGCTTCGGCAGCTTGCTTGGCTTCGACACTTGTTTGCATCTTCTTGCCCTCATCTCCCGAAGGCTCAACTAACATATCTTCAAATGAATCAATTTCCGGCTGACGAGTTGTTTTTCTCAAACGATCGATCAAACGTCGCCGGGCGATCATTGCAACGAATGTTGTTTCCGAAGATTGTGATTCATCAAAACGCTCGGCATTTTTCCAAATCTCTATAAAGATTTCCTGAACGGCATCTTCAGCTTCATTAACATCAGGCAACATACGCCTTGCCAAAGACCAAACCAAACCGCCGTAATTATTCAGACAGTCCTGAACGGCTGATTTATCTCCCGATGCTATGCGTTGTAAAATAGATTGTTCCACAATTATATATTCTTTAATAAAATCTGAGTTACTTCTTTTAATGGAATACGGCTTTATATTAAACCAATTTGTCTTTCTATTAAAATGTAGCTGATTAAAAAACATATCTATTTTACTTTTTCAAGGAAATTTTTCGAATTAACAAAATAAAAAATCATCACAAAAGATTGTAAAGAGTTTCACAAAGTCTTTACTTTAAAACCCGTGAACATCTATTTTAGTGAGATGCACACGGGTTTTATGTGTTTATGAAATTAGCTCTTTACGACAACATTAAAACTTATTTAAATATAAGAGTATGCTGTGGTTTGCATCTAAGAATCTTTAACAGTTTTCCCTTTGTTCGTTTCCTTTAAGCAAGGCTATAAAACTTTAATTTCGCCTTGTATAAATGTATTCGGGAATTTGTCAAGATTGGATTCAGAAAATAAATAAAGTTATTTTTTAAAGAAGAGTTTGGAAATGAGATAGATTATAAAAAGAGTGATAGTTGTTGCCGCAGAGATCAGACAGAATTGACAAAAAGCTCCGATAACAAAGGCTTGTAAGTAGATCAACCAAACTGTGAAGATCGTCATTACAACAACCAACACACCGAAAATATTCCACATTTTGAAGTTTCCGTAAAATGTTAAAATCGCCAGACTAAATGCGAGAAAATAAGCGACCGCTCCAAAAGCGGCAGTCGGAATACCGAATATTTCTGCGTAAGAACTATTTAAAACCTGTTCGCAACCCGTAATAATATTGCACGGAACATTTTTACCCGTAAAGTGTTTAGCGGTCAGATATGCGGAATCTATTAAACCCAATAATGAAACGACAGCCGCAAATATCACAAGTTTTGCGGCTGGTTTTGAAGTTTGTTCGATCAATGTTTTAGTTTCGTCCATTATTTTGCGGATTTTTCATCTTTTTTATCTGATGAGGTTTCTTCCGGCTTAGTTGGCGAATCCTTTTTCTTTTCTAACTTAGCTAATTCGGCTTCAATCAAATTGCTCAATCCGGCTACTTCTACTTGTGAAAAAGGAATTAATTTACCGTTGATTAAAACCGATGGAGTAGATGTTATATTCAAAGTGCGTCCACGATTTATATCAGCATCAACACGACTTTTTGTGCTCATCGCAAGAATATCGTTATTAAACTTTTCAACATCCAAACTGAGTTGTTTAGCATAATCTGCAAACAACTTTAGCGGATCAGGTTGATTTGACCAATTCCCTTGATTTGTAAAAAGTAAATCCTGCATTTCCCAGAATTTGCCTTGCAAACCGGCAGCTTCCGCCGCAGTTGCCGCACGATAAGCATTTGGATGGACTTGCGAAAGCGGGTAATTGCGAAATACAAATTTTACGCGATTTCCGTATTTTGCCATCACTTCTTTCATTTTTGGATGAACTACAGCACAGGTTGGACATTGAAAATCCGCAAATTCTTCCACAACAACAAGCGAATTTTCCATACCTTTAGAGTTTGCCGGAGTCGCTCCTGCCGGTGCATTCGCATAATTTGGAACTGTTGTATCTTGCGGAGCAGATTGTTCTCCGGTTGCTGTTGATTTGCTCGTGCTGCCTTGAGCAGTTTCTTTTTCGCCGGAACTCATAATCATATAAATTCCAGCAACCGTTGCTAAGAGAATTGCACCAATAATAATAATCGGTGTCAAATTACTTCCCGTTTCTTTACTTATTGTTTGTTTTTCGTTTGCCATTTTTATAGTTTAATTTTTTCTAAAATAATATGTGATTTATTTTAAGAATTAATATTTGAATGTCCATTCGTTTAATAAAATGATGAATACTTAACTCTGAATCATTCGCAAATTTATCCTAAAACTTTACTACGTTTTTTACCAACCCGACGTTCTTCTAAAATCTCTATGGTCTCTTTTACCTTCGTATAAATTCCATCTGCATCCAAACCATATTTTGCAAGAAGCAATTTCGGATCGCCGTGTGTAATGATTCTATCGGGAACGCCCATTCGGACAACTTTTATGCTGTCGAGCATTGCATTTTCTTCCAGAAGTTCCATCACCGCAGAACCGAATCCGCCCGCTAAATAGGCTTCTTCAACCGTTACGATCAAACGATTTGTTTGTGCCAGAGTCAGAATCAATTCCGAATCGAGTGGTTTTACAAAACGTGCATTTATGACCGTTGCATCAATTCCTTCTTTTTCGAGTTCGTTTGCCGCTTGAAGTGCCGGATGAACCATCGAACCGTAAGCAATGATCGCAATTTCGTTACCTTCTTTTAAGATTTCAGCTTTGCCGACTTCCAGCAATTCGGGCGGATTTGAAATATCAACTCCGACACCCGCACCTCTCGGATAACGAATCGCTGCCGGACCTTCCGTTTCGATTGATGTCAGGATCATATTGCGAAATTCTGCTTCATCTTTCGGAGCCATCAAGGTCATATTCGGATAACCACGAAAATATGCAATATCCAGCAAGCCGTGATGCGTCGGACCGTCTGCACCAACAATTCCCGCTCTGTCCATCGCAAAAGTTACGTTTAGGTTCTGCAAAGCGACATCGTGAATCACCTGATCGAAACCACGTTGTAAAAATGTCGAATAAATTGCTGCGACAGGTTTTAAACCTTCGGTTGCCATTCCCGCACAAAATGTAACGGCGTGTTGTTCGGCAATTCCAACGTCAAAAGAGCGTTCCGGGAATTTTTCTAAAATTTTATCAACGCCCGTTCCATCAGGCATTGCAGCAGTTAGAGCGACGATTTTGTCGTCCTTTGCCATCAATTCGCACATCGTTTCGCCGAAAACTTTTGTATATGTCGGCGGCGATGGAATTCCGCCTGTTTTTTTGATAGCTTTTCCGGTTTCCAGATCAAAAGGTCCGGTTGCGTGCCATGCGTAATAATTTTCTTCTCTCGAAGGATAACCTTTTCCTTTTTTCGTCAAAGCGTGGACGATTACGGGACCATCTTCGATTTTTTTCGCTTCTTCCAAAGCTCGAACCATCATCGGCACATTGTGTCCGTCAACGTATCCGATGTATTTGAATCCTAATTCATTGACCAAAGCACCGGGAAGAACCGCCGCCGCAATCGCATCTTTAAATGATTTAGCGACTTTTCGCAAACTATGTCCAACACCAGGAACAGAATTCAAAGTGTCGCCAATCTCTTCTTTCAAATGATGATAACTTTGTGCTTCTTTAATACGGTTTAAATAGCGTGTTAAAGCACCGACAGCAGGAGCGATGGACATATCATTGTCATTCAAAATTACGATCAGACGTGATTTAAGATGTCCTGCTTGATTTATCGCTTCCATCGCCATTCCGCCCGCCAGAGATGAATCACCGATCAAAGCACAAACGTGAAAATCTTCCTTCTTTTTATCGCGGGCAATTGCCATTCCGAGTGCAGCGGAAAGCGAAGTTGAAGCGTGTCCCGCACCAAATGTGTCGTATTCAGATTCATCGCGTCTCAGAAAAGGACTCAAACCGCCATATTGTTTGATCGTTTTCATTTCGTCGCGTCTGCCCGTCAAAATTTTGTGTGCATACGCCTGATGACCAACGTCCCAAACCAGACGATCTTTCGGCGTATCAAACGCATAGTGCATTGCAACTGCTAATTCAACCGCTCCGAGCGATGCTCCCGTATGTCCGCCGATGCGTGAACAAGTTTCTAAAATAAACTGCCGAACTTCATCCGCAACTTCTTGCAAATCTTCAAGTTTAAGTTGTCGCAGATCGGCAGGTGAATCTATTTCTGATAAAAATCTCATAAGTTATTCCGTGTATTTTTTTCCCAAACTAGGCATTTTATATTGCCGCTAATTAAATGTTAAATGATAAATCGCACTTTTATCGAAAAAACTTCAACCAAATCAAAATTTAGAGCGTCTTAACAAACGAAAGGATAAATTCCAATTCTAAATTATAAAGAGGTAATAAAATGACTTTTGGACGTAAAATTATGTCGGTTTTCACACTGGCAATCGCAATTATCGCATTTAATACATTTGCAACCGCACAGGATGCAACAACAAATACAGATAAAAATTCTGTTGAAAAACAAGAAAGAAAACAAGGGCGTTTCGGGCGTGAAGGGAAAGAAGGACGCGGCGGCAAACACGGAATGCGTGGCGGTCGCGGAATGGGAGGTGATCGAGGTTTAATGCGTGGTCTTTCCAGACTTGAATTAACCGATGCACAAAAAGCACAAGTTAAAACCATTATGGAAACAAACCGCAATGCAAATCAGCCTTTTCATGATGAAGCAAGAACTCTGATGATGAAAAAACGTGACGGCACGATCACGGAATCGGAACAAGCCAGACTTGGCGAGATCAAAACTCAGATGAAAGCATCTTCGGATCAAACAAAAAATTCAGTTCTTGCAATTTTAACGCCGACACAACTTCAAAAACTTGAAGAAATGAAAGCGGAAAGACAACAAAAAATGGAAGAACGCAAACAACGTTTCCAAGAAAGAAAACAAGAGCGTACAGAAAATCCCACAAAAACGGAAGATAACTAATTTTACAGCAATTAGTTGATGCTCTCCTTAAATGTAAGAAAAAAAGCGTGATTCATTTCATGCTTTTTTTCTTGTCCGAACACAAGAATTTTTGTTCATTATTGAGTGCGATAGGATGAAAAGAGCTTACGAATTTTCAATCTTTGCTAAAAATTCATCTGCTAAATACATATTTATTTCATTTCTAACTTTCTTAAATGCTTTGATTCTAGTTTGCTCATCGCCTTCAACATCTGCCGGGTCTTCAAACGAATGATGTATAACTTTTGTTTGAGCAGGGAAATGCGGACATACTTCTTTGGCGTTGTCGCAGACGGTTAATACATAATCAATTTTTTTATCAGCAAATTCATCCACCGACTTTGAACGGTTTTTTGAAATATCTAAACCCAATTCTTTTAACGCTTCAATCGCTTCGGGGCGAACAATACTCG
>JBGTHN010000359.1:0-5393 GCA_041746235.1 Pyrinomonadaceae bacterium
AAATCTTGATATTTCTGCTAATGGTCAAATTTTTTCCTCTTTTTCCAAGTTCCTTGTCACCGTTATATCCGGCACAACCCAATTTTTCAGTATTCCCGATCATATCTGAAAATGTCATATTGGAAATTTCAAGTGGCTTAATGATGTCTTTCGGAATTTTCTTGTTTAATTTTACGATGGCAAAATCGGGATTAATCCTGTATTTTAAGACCTTTTCAACCCGAATATCTCGAATCTCCTTGCCTTCTTTTGACGTAAAATCAACCGTTGCTAATTCCATCAGACGCTTATCATTTTTAAATAGATCAACTGCTTGAGCTATAAAGCAATGTCCCGCTGTAACGGCTATATCTTCAGCAACAAGCGTCACAGCACACCAGGATTTTTCAATTTTAAGTTTGCCAACCGCAACTAATCCGGGATACTTTTCAGCATCAAAAACCTCTCGCTTAAACTCCGCTTGTTTCTTCGGTGTCGGCGAAGGCTCAGGTTTAATTTGCTCACTTTGACATCCCGAAAACACCAGTAAAATTAATGATAAGTTGTAAACTACTAACCATTTCATAGAAAATTATTCGGACTCTTTTCTCGAAATCATCAAACCGTCCCGCACCGCAAATAAGATATTGCTGACTCTTTCATCCGCATTTATTTTCTGGTTGTATTCGTGCAAAGCCTTTGTTGATGCTTTCACATCTTCGCCATTTTCAGCATTTAAAACATCGCCGCTCCAAAGAACATTGTCCGCAATTATCAATCCACCGATTCGCATTTTTGGGAAAACCAAGTCGTAATAATTTGAATAATTTTCCTTGTCTGCATCAATAAAAACCAGATCAAAAGTTTCATCCAACTTTGGAATAATTTCATTGGCTTCTCCAAGATGAGCTTCAATTTTGTGATTCAAATCAGTTCTTGCCCAGAAATCTTTGGCGATTTCATTGGTGTCCTCATTGACATCAAGCGTAATAATTTTTCCGTCGTCGGTTAAACCTTCCGCCAGACAGAGTGCCGAATAACCCATATATGTTCCGACTTCTAAAATGCGTTTCGGTTGCAACATTTTGCTGAACATCGCCAAAAGTCGCCCTTGATAAAAACCCGAAAGCATATTTTTATCGTCCCGCTCGCCAAATGTTTTTTGGCGAAGTTCACGCAGAACTTCCCCTTCATCCGAAGTATATTTTTCTGCGTAATTTTGTATTTCTGAATTTATAATGTCCATATTTTTTTATAGTCTAGGTTTTATTATTTCCGTCGCTTCTACCGAAGTCATCACCGGAAAGATTTCAAAATCTACAATGTCGTTCCAATTCTCAATCCATTCTTCAAGTAACTTAATATCGTCTGTTTCCATTAGTTGAAAGCATCTTTGAAAATCCACATCAACCCAACTCGAAACATATTTTAAACCTTCGGGTGCGAGCCTTCCTTTATCACGAAACCTCCGATAAATCGGCTTCGCATCACCATTCTTAAAATGTTCCACGATCATATAATGCATATTCTCATTGTTAAAAAAAGTAAAAAAGCGTAAAAGTAAAAAACTATTTGTATAACTCCGAACCAACTTTTGCACTTTTAAATCTTGACGACAATTTTTCCAAAATGCGAACCGCTTTCCATATATTTCAAAGCGTCTTTCACCTCATCAAATGCAAAAGTTTTATCAATCACAGGCTTGATATATTCGTGCTGACAAAGCATCAGATTCATCGCTTCAAACATCTGACGTGAACCGACAAAAATCCCTTGTAATTTGACCACTTTCATCAGGATCGAAGTCGGATTTATCTCGCCTTGTCCTGATAAAACACCAATAACAGCAATATGTCCGCCCGTTCTCACGGCATTCAAAGACTTCTTCAAAGTTCCTGCTCCACCAACTTCTACAACGTGATCAACTCCGCGTTTATCTGTCAGATTCAAAACCTCTCTGTCCCAATCTTCCGTTGTTTTATAATTTATTAAATCCGTCGCACCTAATTCTTTTGCCTTTTGTAATTTCTCGTCGCTTGAAGAAGTAATAATAATGCGATTGCCGAGAACGCTTGCAAATTGGAGTGCAAAAATCGAAACTCCGCCTGTTCCCTGCAATAAAATTGTGTCATCGGGTTTTAATCCGCCCGATTCAAAAAGTGCATTGAACGCAGTCAAACCTGCACACGGAAGTGTCGCTGCTTCTTCATAACTCAAATGATCGGGAATGCAAACCAAACCGTTTTCATCAAAACTTCCAAATTCACGCAAAACTCCATCCAAATCTCCGCCGAGTGCAGTTCGGGCTTTTTCAAATGAAACTCCACCATCTTGCCAACCTTGCATAAATATTGGCATTACGCGGTCGCCGACTTTGAATTTTGTTACATTTTCGCCAACTTCAACAACCTCGCCCGCACCATCTGAAAACGGCACAAGCGGCATTTTAAGTTTCGGATTATACGAACCTTGTATCATCATCAAATCACGATAATTCAATGATGCGGCGTGAAATTTCACCAGAACTTCAGTTTCTTTCGGCTCAGGTTTTTCACGCTCCGTTAAAGTCAAATTGTCTATCCCAAATTCGTTTATTTCGTATGATTTCATTTTTACCCTTTCTTTTTCAAAACATTATCCAAACTCCATTCGCCGCCGCCTGCAAAGAACAAATACAAAAAGACGAAACAATAAAGAACAGCTAATTCGCCACCATTAACAATCGGCAATAGAGCATAACTACCTTCTGATGCCCAAGCCTTCTCGCTAATTCCGTGAACCATCCAATAAGCGACCGCCATCATTCCGCTTAAAATAAATGCCGTCCAGCGTGTAAATAGTCCAAACAAGATCAATAAACCGCCGAAAAATTCCAAACTTCCGGCAACAGCCATAAATGCCGAAAGACCTTCGCCGCTGCCGGGTCTATCTGAGGGAGGAAAGCCAAAAAGTTTCTGACTGCCGTGCCACAAAAATAAAAATCCCGTTATTATACGTAATACACTCAAAATCTTCGGTTGCCAATTTGTCCAAAATTCATTCATTTATTCTTATTCTCCTTTTATTTTATTAATTTATAGTTACTCCGACCATCTTCAAGACAGTCCATTTTTTCAATAAAATCTCAAATTCCTTTTGTATTGATTGCTCTTTGTCCTTTAAATACCAACGCTGTATATTTTCCATCATCGCCGGTTTTTCCATTCCGCTTTCACGCATCTCATAAAAATAATTCATTGCTTCCTGCGGTCTCGGTCCCCAAGTTCCCAACACTTCCAAAGTTTCCGCATCCAATGCGATAAGTTTTGGAATTGAACGGGCATTTTTGGTCAAATATTTGTCCATCAAATCCACATTTTCATCACGCAAAATATAACGAGTTTCGATGTTTGAATTTTCGTGTGCAATTTTCTCTATCAAAGGAATATTCTGTGCCGCATCACCGCACCAACCTTCTGTGATTATCAGCCAGATCATTTTGCGTTCGATATTGGTAACTTTTTCGACAAGCGAATCGTTTAATTTTACCGTATTTCCAAGCCGTTTCATTCGTTGCCGATTCAATCTTGCGTAGTTAAACATTTCTTCAGATTGTTTCGTTCCGGTTGTTTTTCCTTCAATTAATAGATCATCAATCAAATTGATGTATTCGGCGTATTGCATTGATTTTTCGATGTAATTTTTCATTTTACTTTGTAACATTTGTTGATACAAATGCCATTAAAATTCTCCCTTGTTCGTTATGTTTTTTCATTAAGTAAATTTTATTTCTCCGCCTTCATCAATAAATTTTATTATCTCGGCAAGAGAATATTTAACCAACTTTTCCTCAATTGTTCTGTCTATTATTTTTTGCAGATTGCACAAAACCGATTCGATGTTTTTGCCGACGGGACAATCTTGATTTGGTTTGCTCGGATGAAGCGAGAAAACGTCGCCGTGGGCAACTGCTTCATATATATCATTTAAGGATATTTCTTCCGCACTTTTTGACAGACGAGTTCCGCCCGTTGCACCTTTTTGTGATGCGACAAGATTTGCTTCCTGTAAATTGCATAGAAGTCTGCGGATAACGACTGCATTTGTGTTGACGCTATCTGCAATGTATTCGGACTTAACCATCTCGCCGTTGTTTTTAGCGATGATCGTTAATATATGTAATGCTACTGCGAATTGACTGTTTGATGCCATTTGTAACAAGTATAGTTACAAATGAATTTATTGTCAAATGAATTCATTTAAATTTGTAACTTAGCTGGGGCGGTTTAAGATTGTATAAAGATTTAGAGTAACGCTTTAATAGGTTACTCTAAATCCTACACTCATTTTTAAACCGCTCTAATGTGCTTCAATGTTCGGAACTTGTTCGATTCCCTTTTTAACATCTCTTTCCTCTAAATCATCATCGGGACTTTCAATATCATCTGATTCGTTATCTAAGTTTTGTTCTATATCCGAATGACTTCCAAAATCTTCATTCGCTTCGTTAGAATTTACGTCCGGATTCGGTATATTTTGTATGTCTTGCATAATTTTATTTCTCCTTTTTTTTCAAAAATTAACTACAATTTTGAAACAAGCAACATCTATGCCTTTACACTTTCTACAAGACAAGTCATTTGATTTGAATGATTTAAAGGACTTGGGAAACCAGCAAGAATTTTATGTCGGAATAAATATGTATTGAATCAAATCATTCACTTGTATCAATGATTCTGCACAGATCGCGTAAAGAATTCTCAGCGATCAATGAAAATGGTCTGATCCTTTTATCATTTGGAAAATGTTTTGCAGTCAAGGAATCGCAAATTATCATTTTGACGTTGTTTAAACCTCTCTTCCAATTATCGGTTTTAACAGACCGCACAATAATCGAATCGGCATCAATGTCTGCCGCAACCAACATAGTTTTTGCGAATAAAATAAATTTGTCCCAACTCGAAACAACGGCGATCATAGAATCAATTTCAGGACGAGTTTCACCAATCATTGCATCGGAAACTGAACTCGATTTCAAAAATGTGCAGGACTTTTCTGAAGAAAGAATTTTTTGGATTTTTTCTTCTTCATCAAACAAAGCGACCAGATGTGCATCAATATTTTCTTGATCTGTTGTAAAACTTTCCAGACTGATTCCCGAAACATTTGTATTTGTCGCATCTTTGATTTCTTCGATTAAAATCTCGCGTAGATCCTCATCAGATTCAATTACAAGAAAATATTCGGCTGAAACTTTTTGGAAATGTTTATTCACGGACGCTTGAATTTCGTTGAGCGAAAATCCGAGTGTTTGAGCATCACTAATAAATTTTGCAGTGAGCGTAGCAATGTCGTTTTCAAAATGATTTACGGCATTTGGCTGAGCAACATAAAAACCGCTTCCCTGTTTGAATTCGATCAAGTTTTTTTCGGCA
>JBGTHN010000360.1:0-9022 GCA_041746235.1 Pyrinomonadaceae bacterium
GCGTCTTTCATCATCTGCCTCATAAAGATCGCCGACCATCGCACTGATATTCGATTTGAGAAAACCTGTTCCAACGGAAACCAAAACCAATCCTAAATAAAATGACCATAGAGCCGGAACAGCTAAAACAAAGTGTCCTGAAGCAATAATTACCCCACCGATAAAAGTTGCCTTTTTCGCTCCGATATAACGATCAGCCACCCAACCACCGATCAACGGTAGAAAATAAACGGAAGCTGTATAAAGTCCGTAAATCGCCGTTGCATCGGGAGTTGAAAATCCCAATCCGCCTTTGTCCACGGCGGCGACCATATAAAGCACGAGCAACGCCCGCATTCCATAGAAACTAAAGCGTTCCCACATTTCGGTGAAAAACAATGTGGACAAACCTCCGGGGTGTCCAAAAAAACTCTTATCGTATTTGCTCGAAGCGTTTTCAGCAGTTGCCATAAAATTATTTCCCTCTATTGTATTTGAATTTTTTGAAAAGATTACGGCAAAATATAGCAGATATAACAAATAAATTAAAGCCTTTTACAATTTGCTGTTATCAATTACAATTATCTCAATCAAAATATGCTTTAGTTTTTATACGGAAAAACCCATAAAGCGACGATCATATAACACGATTTAATTTATGGGGAAAGTATTACAATTGATGAAGAACTCTACGAAAAGGTTGGGTTTGCCGGAGGATGAAAAGGTTTTAATTGTCAGCAACACATGCGGTTCACGGCGAAACAAAATCGGTTTTGGTTGATGAAAATAATAAATTTGTGAGGTATCTATAAAATGATTTTTGCAATTCTCTTTGCATATTATGGTTATAAAAAAGCCAATGACTCAGGTCGAAACGGAATAGTTTGGGCAATAGTAGCTCTTAGTGCTTTTATTGGAACACAATTAATTATTGGTTTGGCGATAGGAATAGCCATTTTACTCGTCTCAGATGAGTTAAATGCGGAAAACTTGTTAGATAAGTATGCGGTTTTAATAAATATAGTAGCAATTATCGGTGGCTTTATCAGCGGATTTTTGGTTCTGTGGTATTTGGGAAGAACTCCAAAAATTACTGATGATTATGTTGAACCGCCACCACCACCAAATTTTAGTGGAAGTTAGATTTATTCAACAGAATATGAAATTATTTCAAGAACTCGGCGAATCTGTCGAAAAACTTTGGCGTGATGCGAATTACGATGAAGAGCTTTTTCCGTCAATTGTCAAAAAAGCATTACAAGAGGCGAATTTGCCTCAGAAGGTTTCCGCCTGGGAAGTTATCGATTGGACTTTGAATCAGACGAATCTGCCCGAACAGAGAGATTTGCCGGGAAATTTCGGTGATCCGCCGATTACTATTTATAACGCACCACGTTTTTATATTGATGTGTATTTTTGGTTGGAAGCGACAACTTCGATTCATCAACACGCATTTTGTGGTGCGTTTCAGGTTCTGCACGGTTCGAGTTTGCACAGTTGGTATGAATTTGAGAGAAAGGAGAAAATAAACTCTTTTACCGAAATTGGCGAGATGAATCTGAAAGTTTGCGAGATTTTGGAGGTCGGCGATGTGCAGGAAATTTTGGCGGGCAGACAATATATTCATTCGCTTTTTCATCTTGAACAACCTTCGGCAACAATTGTTGTTCGCACACATAAAAGTCCGATGTTTTTGCCTCAGTATTCTTATCACAAACCGAATTTGGCGGTTGATCCGTTTTATGAAGAAGCAAATACAATCAAGAAAATTCAGGCGATCACCGCACTCATTCGCTCAAAACACCCCGATACGGACAAAATTATCACCGAATTTTTAGAAAGATCGGATTTTCAGACGAGTTTTCAAATTCTTTCAAATGTTCGTGCCTACATACAACATAGCCAAATGCAGCAGATGTTTAATCTAGCCGAACCGAAGGAAAGAATGGATAAATTCTTGGAAGTCGTTGGGAATAGACACGAAAAATTTGCAGACGTTTTGCCGAAAGTTCTGGCAAATTATGACAAACTTGACCAGATAGTTCGACAAAGAAGTTATGTAACCGATTTTGAACTTCGTTTCTTTATGGCTTTGCTTTTGAATGTTGAAGGAAAGACGAGAATTTTTGAATTGATAAGATCGAAGTTTCCCGAAGACAAACCGCTCGATAAAGTTTTGGATTGGGTTTATAAATTGGCAAATACGAGAGTTTTGGGAATGAACATTCCGAATGCTTTAGGAGTTGCGGATTTTGATGATTTTGATCTGATGATTTTGGAAAATCTATTGGAAGATAATTCAGATGCAGAAACGCTTGACCAAATAAAAGCGGAAATGCCGAATGAAGATGCCGAAAGTATCAGCGAAAACATCGGCAAAAGAATTGAAAAGATAAGAAATGCGGTAATCTTTGAGCCGTTATTGAAATAAGTTCAATATGCTATTTTTGATCTATATAAATTAAAAATATCGTTTGCTAAAATGATTTTAGATTGTGCTGAAATGAAAATAGATTGTGCTAAATTCATTTCAGAGAGTGCTAAATTCATTTCAGAGAGTGCTAAATTCATTTCAGAGAGTGCTGAAATCATTTCAGAGAACGCTAAATTCATTTCAGAGAGTGCGGAAATGTTTTCAGAGAGTGCGGAAATGAAAATAGAAGTTGCTGAAATGAAAATAAATAAAAAAGTCCCGACTGCCGAGGAGGGCAAAAGAAATCGGGACTTTAATCTAAAAGATTGCTTTGCATATATAATTGCTTACCTTAAATTGCAATCAATCAGACAATCTTTCGGATGTATCAACTGAATAAAACCGTTGCCAATAAAGTTTGATTTTTAAGCGGGAGACTGATTATCGTATCAATCTCCCGCTTTTTGTTTATTGAGTGATCGTCGGTATATCGCCCGTCAAACCGAATTGTCTGTATTGGTATGTATTATCATTACTGTTCCAGATATACCAGATGCCTGTTGATGGTCGGAAAACTGCGATGTCGGTTTTGTTGTCACCGTCATAGGTTCCGGCAACCGGAATGTCTTCGCCGATACCGAATTGGCGTATATCATAAGTGCCGTTACTGCTTCGATATATCCACCAGACACCCGTTGAAGGACGATAGATCGCTATGTCATTTTTGCCGTCGCCATCGAAATCACCCGAAACAGGTTTGTCACCGTTCGCTCCCCATTGGACGATGCTGACACTGCCGTTTGAACTGTTTATCCAATACCAAACTCCGGTTGATTCACGCCAAACTGCAATGTCGGTTTTTCCATCGCCGTCAAAGTCGCCTGAGATCGGTGTGTCTGTGCTGATACCGAATTGGACGATGGTAAAGCCCGAGTTGTTACTCTTGCGGACATACCAGACACCCGTTGAAGGTCTATATACAGCGATGTCGTTCAATCCGTCGCCGTCGAAATCACCGCGAACAGGTTTGTCGCTGGAGAAACCGAATTGAAGTCCTGTGATACCACCGTCGGAACTGCGTTTGATCTCCCAAACTCCGCTTCCATTGACATCTTTGAAGATAGCCGTATCGGTTCTTCCGTCGCCGTCAAAATCGGCTGAAACCGGAATGTCGCTTGCCGTTCCAAAGACCTGAGCATTAAATCCGTTGCTGTTATCCGAATACCAGGTTCCGTTCGACGGTCGGAATACCGAAAAGTCGTTGCTTCCGTCGCCGTCAAAATCCGCACTATCGGAATGTTGCGTCAATGTTCCGCGAATTTCGCCCGCCGGATTATTGGCACTGGCAATTGTTGCGATCCATAAACCTGCACGAAGTTGTTGAACTTGAACGGGATTCATCGGAATTGTAACCGTTGCAAAATTGCCGTTCGTTCCGCCGATCACGCCTAAGTTATGAACTGTCGTCAGGTCGCCTAAATTAACTTGTATCAAAGCACTTGTTTGCGAACTTGATAGATTGTGAAATTCACCTGAGATAACTGCTTCGGTTTCGGTTTGATTCAACGTAACTTTTACTTCGCCTCTCGCAATTGTATTAACCGGCGGAGTCATCCCGCTGCCGCTTGGGTGCGTTTCAAAATATCTTCCCGATGTCGGCGAAGGACTCGGACTCGGACTTCCCGTAGGTGTCGGAGTCGGTCCTGTTGATGAAAAAACCCCCGAAAGAATTACCGCACCGTTATATTTAAACTGTGTCGTGTCGCCGGCTACTACAACCGGAACATTATCGCCACGGTCGCTTCTTAATCTCAGTCTTCCTTCGCCACCGCTTTCCAACGAGAATTGACCAACTTGATTACCGTTAATGAATGCAACGATCTGTGATCCTGCCGGTAAATTGATCTGGCTAATGCGTGCTTCCAATTCTGTGCGGCTGCTGTGCAATTCATATTGAATAAAACCGCGTGGCAAAATGCCGTTGATCGGCGAACCGTTCAAACCTGCAAATATATCGCCCGGTGATCCTGATGGACTTGGGCTAACTGTCGGTGATACGGTCGGACTCGCTGTTGGTGAAACAGTCGGGCTTGCCGTCGGAGAAGATGTCGGACTGGCAGTTGGTGATGATGTTGGAGAGGAAGTCGGCGAAGGACTCGGATTCGGACCGCCACCGTTCAAAACGCCTGTTACCAAAACAGTCGCACCGTTTCTAACTTGGACAACGTCGCCATCATTTGTTACAGGAACTGTTTGTCCATCCTGCGTTCTCAATTTCAATCTTGCATCGCCAACATTATCAATCGGCATTGTGCCAACTTGATTACCTTGAACAAAGAAGCTAACAGTTGTTCCTTGTGAAAGCGACGTGTCTTCGATCTGAATTTCCAATTCACGATCGCCGCTTGAATAAAGCTGATATTCGGCAAATCCATTCGGATTGACCGTTCCGCTCGGCGAAACCAAATTTCCCGACCTAATCAAAATCGGAACTCCGCCACCTAATTCTTCATTTGCCGCTTCCGTAATCATCGAAATCGGCAGTATTGATAAAATTCCCAACGCTATTGCTATAACTAATGCGTTCCAAATTTGCCCGCGTTTTACTTTTTTATTTGCTAATGTCATATCCTTTTACCTTCCTTGTTCTCTTTAACCTTGTTTATTTTTTGTTAGCCCTTTGTTAAATCTTCTATGAAATATGGCTATTCAGTTACACAGTGCAGAGAAGTTTGGAAAAAAGACAAAAGACGAAAAAATAATTTAAAAATAAAAAAAGCCAACCGATTTACGATTGGCTTTTGAATAAAATCTATCTGTTAAAAGTTATTCGGGACAAGCATTTCTAGGAACTGTGCAGGTTGCATGATTTGGGAAAACCGCACAGAACGCGTCAATTCTGGATGTTTCTATATTTATATTTCTTGAATTAAGACGACATTTCCATTCAATACCTTTTTCCTCAATTTGATCAACTAGATCGGTTAAACTCATATCTGGGTTTGCAGATTTTACGATTGCCGCAATTCCGGCAATTATCGGTGATGACATCGAAGTTCCTGACCATGAACCGTAACGTCCATTCGGCAATGCACTAAATATATTTTCTCCAGGTGCGACAACTCGAACCCAACGGTCTGTGCGTCTGTTCTGCACATTAGCCATCGTTGAAAATGTTGCTAGTTTATCGAGCTTTGTACTTGCTCCGACGCTTATTAAATTATCATCAATACCGTTTTCATCGGCAATTGTTGCCCCGCGTTCCGCCGCCGGGAAAATTCTGTCCGCACCGTTGTCTATCTGTCCGCCATTTCCGGCACCGGCAACGATCAGAAGCGTATTATCATTGAGTTCGGGAAAGACTTGTTCACCGGGCAAAGCAGGAATTTCATCACTATCTTTAAAGAGATCATGTAGTAAAGTATTACTTCCTTCTTGAAGATTTTCGGGATAACCTAAACTCAAATTTGCGATTGTCGCACCGTGATTTGCCGCCCAGATTAGTGCATCTTTTATTCTCCAAAGTTCGCCTTCGCCGTTCTCATCCAAAACTCTTAAAGGCATAATTTTGGCTTCGGGAGCAGTTTGAGCAATGATTCCCGCAACGTGTGTTCCGTGTCCATAAGTCGGATTCTGATAAATTACTCCAACTTCACTCGGATCATTATCACCACTTACAAAATCGTATCCGGGAACGAGTCTTCCTTCAAAAGCCGGATGATTCAGATCAATTCCCGTATCAAGAACCGCAATAATTACGCCGTTGCCTTTTAAGTTTTGAGCGTGGACTTCATTAAGTCTGATCTTATGTGGAAACCATTGCCGACTAGCACCTTTAAAGACTCCGTTGCCGATAGACCAGACTCTTCCAATGGACCAAACACGACCGATTGACCAAACTCTTCCGATCGTCCAATCCAAACCTTGTTTCTCGACCATTTTTACTTTTCGATTTACTTCGGCTTGAGAAATTCGTGCGTCGCTTTGCATTGCAGTTGCGACTTGGCAGGGCGTTTGACCGTTGGTGATCTGCATTCGATATGTTGGTGGCGTTCCGGCTTGATCGAGTGGCATTGGGTTCAATCCGTATTGTGTGGAGATCGCGGGTAGAGTCGCTTGATCAACAATGTCTATTAAAATCTGATTAGGCACGGCATCGCAGGTTGCAACTCCACTTTTTTGCCCAAAAGTTAAGTTGCAAAACGTGAGTGTTAAAATTATTGTCGAAATTACTTTTATAAAACTTTTCATCATATCGCCCTCAAAACATAAACCGTCAAAGAATTTTGACTATTTACACAGTGCAACTAAATCTATCAAAAAGACATTTTATTACAAACTATTTTTTGTTTATCTGCCGATTATAACAAACGGTGACCAAAAATACGGATGGCTCCCTTTTTTAATAAATTCTTTTTGTGCTTTTCTTAGAGATGCGGAAATCCTATTACTGCGTTGCAATTCGATATAAAAAGTATTCATCAAGTCCGTCGTCGCTTCATCATTCACAGTCCACAAACTCAATACGAGCGAACTCACGCCAGCCGTCAAAAAACCTCTCGCCAAACCTAAAATCTCATCGCCTGCAAAAATCTTATTCAAACCCGTTTCGCAAGCACTCAAAGTAACCAATTCGGCATTTAATGTTTGCGAGCAAATATCGCGAACAGTTACAAATCCATCGGCAAGATGAAGACTCGAAAAAAGCGGATTGTCGGGGCGGAATTGTCCGTGGCAAGCAAGATGCAGAACGTCAAAATTTTCGGCGTGTTTGGTGTAATTTGAAAAGTTCGCATCTTTGCCGACGAAACTTTTTGTGTGCGTAAATATGTTTTTTAATGCTTTGATCTCTTTATTTACGAGCGGAATACTTTCGTCGGCAAATCCCATCAATAAAGCATTTTTTAGTTTTTTCGTTGGCTTTTCATTCAAAGTTTTCCAGACAGTTGCACTCGGCGAAAACACGACTTCTTTATTTTCAATTACATATTTTTCGCCGTCAAAAAGAGCTTGAAACGGAACATAATGCAGACTTGAAACAGGAACAATTACAATATTTCGATCTTTGATAAAATCTTTCAATGGAGCGAGCAATTTCTCGTAAAGTTTTTGCAAATAAACATCGGCACGTTTTTTTAATTCATCCGCAAATTTATCCAAATTTTTCGCACCGTAACGCAATGCTCCGAATTGAAATTGCAGACCTTCAAGTAATGCAATAATTTCAGATTCGTCTGCCAGTCCGGGAAAATATTTGATCTTTTTATTACTGATTGCAAATGCTGAAAATGTGTCTTCAAATTTAACAAATTCGATCAAAACTTTTCCTTCGCCAATTTGTTTTTGCAAAGTTTTAAGCGTAAATCTTTCGTCTGATTTGCTGATATTTTCGATTGTTTTTGTGCTTTCAATTTGCCGCATTACATCGGCAATTTTCTTTTCGAGCCTTTTGATCTCAGTTTGCAGATTTTCAATTTCATCTTCGTTTGCACGATTTAAAATACTGTAAAACCAATTTAATTCTTCACGTAAGTCTTTCAAGTTATTCGTTAGTTTCGTGTTTTGCAGATTGCTCTCAAACGGTTCTTTTTTAATTGTTTGCAAGTTTTCCGAAAGCGTTTTTGCTCTAGCTTTTTCAGTAAAGATAAATGCTTTTTCGATCTTGTTTTGATCTAAATAGATTTTTGCCAAATTTTCAAAAGGTGCGAGTTTGTCTGCAAGAAACGCCATTCGAAATTCTTCGGCAGGAAGCGGCGAACGCAAATTCTCGATCATTTTTACACTGCTTTTAAAATATTTTTCTGCTTTATTTATTTCGCCTTTTTGCAAGGCTAAATTTCCAAGTGAGTTCAAACATATCTGAGCCAAATTTAATTGCTCGTGTTTGATCGAACTTTGATAAGTTTCGCTCAAAATTGATTCGGACTTTTTATATCTTTTGAGGTTCTGCAAAATTTCTCCGTGCAGAAAATTGACTTGAAGTTTCAGACGTACATTCTGACTATTCTTGAGCAATTTTTCTGCTTCGCCAATTATTTTCAAGGCTTCTTTAAAATTGCCAAGCAAAAATTCAAGATTTGCTTCCGACAATTTTACATCCGCCGCACCGCTTGAATTATTTTCGAGAACATATAATTTTGCCGATCTTTTTAATTCGTTTTGGGCGACAGAAAACTCATTTTTCGTTACCGCAATTTTCCCGAGATTCGCCCTTGCTCTCGCTTCTTCGCCCTGCATTTTGTATTTTTTTAGTTTTTCCGTAACTGTTCGGTAAATTTCATACGCTTCATCGGATAGATTGAGTTCAAAATAAATATCTGCAATTTCGAGTTGGGCAATGATCGAACGGTGCGGAATGTTCAAAGTTTCAAACTGTCTGCGGGCGGTTTCCAAATAACGCAACGCTTTTGAATATCTGCCGCGAAAATTTGCCAGGTTTCCCAAACTCGCCGTGATCTCTGCTTCGATAAAATCCATTTTTGCTTTTTGGGCAGATTTTAATGCTTGAGCAAAATACTTTTCCGCTTGCCTAAAATTGTTCTGATCAGCGTAACTTTCAGCCAGATTTTGCTCGCTCATCACGAGTTCTTCATAATCTTTTATCTTGATAAAACGCCGCATCGCCGATAA
>JBGTHN010000361.1:0-18339 GCA_041746235.1 Pyrinomonadaceae bacterium
AACCCGCAAAAAGTTCGTCGCCTCCGTCGCCTGATAAAATGACCGTGACATAATCTCTCGCCATTTTTGAAACCATATATGTCGGCATCGCAGACGGATCGGAAAATGGTTCGTCAAAATGCCAGACGAGTTCATCAATTGTTTCTACCAAGTCGGGTGTAACGATAAATTCGTGATGCTCGGTTTTAAAATGTTCGGCGGCGATTCGTGCGTATTTTAATTCGCTGAAAGTGTCTTCGTTAAATCCGATGGAAAATGTTTTAACTGGTTTATCAAGAATCTCCGACATCATTCCGACTATCGCCGACGAATCAACTCCACCGCTCAAAAATGCTCCGAGCGGAACTTCAGAAATTAATCGAACTTTGACCGCGTCTTTGATTTTCTCACGCAATTCGGTCGCATAATCTTCTTCGTTTTTTACTTCCAATACTTCTTCATATTTAAAATCCCAAAATTGTTCGGTTTTAATGTTGCCGTCTTTGAATATCAAAAAATGTCCGGGTTGTAATTTCTGAACGCCTTTGAAAATACAGAATTCTTCCGGCACGTAACCGAAAGTTAAATAAGCGTCCAACGCCGAATGGTCGATCTCTTTCGTCATTTCGCCGTGAGCTAAAAGTGATTTTAGTTCTGAACCGAAAACGAAATTTCCGTTTGGAAGTAACGTATAAAAAAGTGGTTTTTTGCCGACTCGATCCCGTGCGATAAAAAGCGATTCATCCGTTTTATCCCAGATCGCAAAGGCGAACATTCCGCGTAATTTATTGACACAATCCGCACCGAATTCGTCGTAAGCGTGAATGATCGTTTCGGTGTCGGAATTGGTTTTGAACTTATAGCCGAGCGATTCTAATTCTTTTTTCAGTTCACGATAATTATAAATTTCGCCGTTGAAAACAATAAATTTTGAGCCGTCGTTTGAATAGATCGGTTGTTGTCCGCCACTTAAATCAATTATCGAAAGCCGACGCATTCCGAGTGCGGCACGCGTGTCAACTTTTGTGCCTTGCTCGTCAGGACCGCGATGCGTGATGATCTTGCACATTTTGTCGAGCAAAATCTCACGCTCCTCAATTGAGGCGTTTCTGTCTTTATCTATAAATCCGGCTATTCCACACATAAAAAGTTAGATATTAGTTGTTAGATGTCAGTGGTCAGTTGCTGTTTTTTCTCAGCATTGCTAAAGGTTTCAACAAGAGTTTTTTGATCGATTCTTTTTCCTCTTCGTTAATCAGTTTGAACCAATTTGTCAGAAAAATATAGATCGGTGCAAAAACGGCTAAACACATTCCTAAATAGATACTTCCACCGAAGAATCCGACAAATTTTTCGATGCCGAATTTTGTTAATACGCTTTCGCTGAAACTCACGCAATACGTGAGCAAAATATCTTTTGTGAACCAGTAAAAAATAAATAAAAATATTCCGGCGATAAATGCTGACAAGGCTGTTTTGGCAATATCTTTCAGCAAATAAATTTGATCAAATTTTAAGTTTAATAATTTGCGAATTTTTAGAAAAGTTACGGCTCTTTCAAAAACTATACTGACGACAACGATTGAGATCATTCCGGTTAAATTGAAATTTTGAATCCCAAACCAAAGTGCTGCGATTATTGCGAAAAGTAAGATTATTCTGAACTTTAAAAGGAATCTGCCGATTTCTTCGTAAGCTCTTGCAATCGGGTCAAGCATCAAAATATAGATCGGCATCAGAAAAAGATTTACGCGAAATATTGGAATGCTTGCGGCATATTCTTCTGTAAAAAGCGTAATGATAAAAGTTTCCGAAACGATCATCAAAAAAACGAATATCGGCAAAAATGCGAGTGCCATTTTGTTCATCGCACTGATCGTCGTGTCAATTATGTCCTGTGTTCTGCCTTGACTTTGAAACTCGCTCATTTTTGGTATCATCACCGAACTGACCGATTCATACATCATCGAAAAAAGCGGAAATTCAAAACATCCGTAAGCGTAAATTGCAAAACCGATTTCGCCGAAACGATAGTTGACGAAATAATTGTGAATATCGGTCTGCAAAATCCACAAAACCCCTGCAAAACCGAAAGGCAATGCGTAAACCGCTTGCTTTTTGAAAAACGGAACATCAAAATCCGTCCAGAATTTAGGAAAGCGTGATTTGAGATAAACGAGCAAAACGATTATTTGCAAACTCGCCTGAATCATCGCCGCATAAAGAATCGCATCAACTGAAACAAAAACGATAACAGCAATCGTCATCAAAAATGTTTTTGTAAATTGCGAGAGAATAATAAAAGCCATAGCGACTTTCGGCTCTTGATTGGCGACAGCGACAATCTCTAAAAAAATGCCGAAGATCCAAAGCCAAATAATAATTCCCGCCAACGGTGCAAGACGGATCAATTCTTTGCTGTCGGATATAAAGCCGAGAATTTCGGGATAAAAGAAAAGTATTGCAAAAGCGATTCCGCCCGTAACGAAGTTAAAGATCAGAATGTTTAAAATAGTCCGTGAGCGATTTTCCCTTGAGCGAGAAAGAAAATAATAGACGCTCAAACTAAAGCCCATCGGCAAAATTCCAACGGCGTTGACAATTATCTGAAAAATAAAACGATATTCACCAACCTCTTTTTGCGACAAAAAACGAACGACCAAAAGTGGCAGCAAAAATGCGAAAAAATAGCCGACAAATTTAGCGAACAGAAGCCACGCACTCTGCGATCTTAACGATGGAACTGTTTTTATTTCTTCGCTCATTTGATCTCGTCGGATAAATTATAAGATGTTTGAGAAATTGATGCTCGATATTTCTTTGAAATAGAAATTTGGGGGTAGAAAAATTAAGACTCGATAAAAGAAAATTCGGCGGGACGGAATTTTTTGAATAACTTCAAAGTTAAGGTTGGTGAAATTTTCAGAAGCCATTTTAATATTATAAGTTTCGGTTTGCGGTAATATTTGTTCGCTTTTTCGATATGTTTTACGGCTTCGCTATAATTTCCTTCGATCAATTCAAATTTACCTTTTTCAAGTTCGACCTCGGCTTCGCTGAATTCAAGCTGATGTTCCCAAACTTTTTGTTCTTCGGGAGTGAAATCGTATTTGTTATTTATAAGATTTAAGATAGTGATATTTCGTTCTGCACGTTGGATATTTGAACCTGAAAGACTCTTTGAACTGACACGATATTTTATCAAAACATCGCGTTGATAACCGATCTTCGCACCATTTTTGGCGATGCGAAACCACAGGTCAAAATCCTGAGCTCGAATTGATCTTGTGTCGAACAAATTAACTTCAGAAAGTATTTTGCGTGTCACCATCGTGCCGGAAGTTATGACGTTGCACGTTGCGTTCAAAAGACTTATCGGACTTACTTCGCCGTTTGAAGGAGTCGTTTCCATATAAGTTTTGCCGTCAAAAAAATTATCGCCGAAAAGTTCCGCGTCGCAATAAACCATATCGAGTTTATTTTCTTCGATAAATTCAACCTGTTTTTCCAAACAATTCGGAAACCAAATATCATCGCCGTCGAGAAATGCTATAAGTTCACCACGCGAAAGACATATCGCCGCATTTCTCGCTTCCGAAGCACCGGAGTTTTTTTGTCGGGCGTAGATTATTTTATCGAAATAGTTTTCAAGAACTTTTTCTAACTTTTCCGTATCTTTTGAACCGTCGTTGACGATGATGACCTCGAAATTTTTGTAAGTTTGTTGAAAGACTGAATCAAGAGTTTCGGCGATAAATTCGGAAATATTATATGCGGGAATAATGACACTGATCTTCGGCTCGTCGGACAAAACATCTTTTCCGATGCGTGTTTCTTCGAGACGTTCTAAAACTTTGGAACTTTCGGATAATTTCTCTTCCATAAAACTATTCGTTCTCAGGTTCGACCGAAGAATGTTTGGCGTGTGTATCATACCAACCCGGAAGCGGACGGCGTGCGAATCTTTCCATTTGAGCAATAAATTCTTTGCCCGTTTCGGATTGGATCAAATATGAATAATCTCCGAAAAGCCAGTAAAATTTAAAGATGCGACGATATTCTTTGATAACGTCTTCTTTGCTTTTCCAGATTCCGTCCGTGTCTTCGCCGAATGGTCCCGATGCACCTTCTTGAAAAATATAATCCACATCTTCACCTTCGGGCGATTCGTAATTTATATGCCAATCCGTAACGTCTTGCTGAACTGCCTTGAAACGATCATAACCGAGTTCCATAAAAAGTTTGATCTCTTTTTTCAGTTTTTTGAAAACGACCTTTTCTGAACGTATCGAAATATAATCGGGTTTGTTTTCAAAATCTTTTAAAGCCCGCAAACAGATTATTTCTTCGCCGACAATATCGGCTTTCAAATAAAACGGAATTCCATATTTTTCGAGACATTTACCAAAATCAACCGCTTCAACTTCGATGATCTTATTCGTCGTTCCGAGAACTTCATTGCGACGTGCAAAATCATCGCAAGTACTTCCCCACAGTGGATGATCTTCGTTTTGATAGAATTTGACCGTGTCGGGTTTTCCATTTGAAGAAAAATTTTCCGTGATCGCACCTTCAACCAATATCAAACGTCCGTCATCTATTTCAGTTGCGTATTTTTCACGGCAAAATGCGGCATTATTCGGGTCGGCTTCAAAAGCGACGACACGAAAACCTCTTGCTAAATAATAATCGGTATCTTGTCCGATGTTCATTCCAACGTCATAAATTAAATTTTTATCTTTTGGCGTTGACCTCATTCTTACCTCCTAAAAATGTTTTTTGAGATGTGATTTTTTTTTGATCGAAGTTTATAAAATCTTAATTACGTAGTTTTTTCAAAGACATTTGTTTTTTCGGTTTCACGGATCGGTTCCCAAGTGGCGTATCTTTCGCCGCTTAAGAATTTATAAAAACCGATGATCGAAGCAAAATTTGTTAAAATAAAATAAAGCGGAATAGATAAAATTCCAAGTTTCATTCCGTTTTTTTCTAAGATCCAAGCGAAAAACCCCATTGCATAAAATAAAATTTGGAGCGTGAGAATAACTAAAAATAAAACACTTGAAACAGCAAGAACTGCTGAAGTTATGAAAATTAATAACAGAAAAATCGGCACGGCATACCGAAAAAGTTTGTGCGAGATAAGTTCGACCGCATAAAAACCACTCTTGAAAGGATTCATCATTCCGCGATTTCGCCAAAGGTCTGTGAATGTCTGTGAAATGACGCGAACACGCATTTTCATTTCTTTGTCGGCTTGCTGATTCGTCTCTTCGATACAAACCGCATTCGGTTCATAGATCGAACGCAAACCTTGTTTGTAAATTAATGTGCAGATCAAAAAATCTGAACAAGCCTCCGCATACATCGGCTGATATGCGGATTTCTTAACGGCATAAAGACAACCCGAAGCACCGATCAAAGAACATGCTTTGCTTTCGCTTTCTTTGATAAATGTTTCGTAATTCCAATAACTTTTTGCACCTTTGCCGACATCGGAATCGGCTTTGTCCACATAGATCAATTTTCCCGCAACGCAACCGATCTTTTCGTCGGCAAAATTCGGCAGAATCTCCCGAAGAACATTCGTTTGATAATCGGTCGTCGCGTCTGAAAAAAGTATAATTTCGCCAGAAGCTTTTTCGACAGCTTTATTTTGTGTGTAGGTTTTTCCTTTTCTTCCGGCTTGATGAAATAGTTTAACGCCTTGTTTTTCAAACTCTCGGACGATCTCATCGGTTTTGTCATTTGAACCGTCAGACGCAACAAGAATTTCCAGTTTATCTTTTGGATATTCGATCTTAAGCGTGTTTTCGAGTTTTGAACGAATTGCTTTTTCTTCGTTGTAAGCTGTAATTAAAATCGTAACTTTCGGTTCAAATTCGCTTTTTTCAACCTTTTTCGGAAAGAGAATGCTGACCAGATACACAAATAGCGGATAGCCGATATATGTATAAAAAAGTGCGGCTACTGCTAACGCAAAAATAATTTGTAAAACAAAATCCAAGATCATTTTAGGCTGATTTCATTTGCCATCTACGCAGATTTTCCGTCAAAGAATCCGGCTTTATTTCCTCCTCATTTATTCCTTTTTCGATCGAGTAAACTCTTCTAAAAGCGACTGCATAAGCGATCAAATAATAGACAAACCAATTATACGCGACCGCCGCAAAAAAGCTCGAAACCATAAACGCGACCATACTTGCCTGCAAACCGACGGCGAGATAATAAAACCAGCGGGTTTCATCTTTTGCCATCAAAGTTCTTTCGATCGCTCCGAGTTTTCTGAAAGGACTTATTAAAAATATCAAATATGCGACCAAACCCGTGATTCCAAGTTCGGACGAAATTTGGGTGTATGTATTATGCGTTCCGAGATTGAAAAAACCGACGATCGGAAAATTTCCGATGCCGATTCCCCAAGGATTTCTGATGCTGACAAGGATCGAGCGTTTAAGCAGATCGCTTCGTTGATTTGAAGAACCAACGGCATCAAGGCTTGAATCAAATATAGAAAATATCCGGTTTCCATATTCGCCCGGTGCAAGCAATATAAAGATCACTCCGAAAACTGAAGCGATCGCAAAAATTTTCGTTCTTTGACCTTTTCCGAGTTTCCATATCAAAACAGCCGAAAATGCCAGCAATCCTAAAAATCCGCCACGCGAATATGTAACAACATTTGCCGCCACGAAAAGCCCTGCGGTTATAAAATACAAGTATTTCAAAAAGAAATTTTTTGCCGCCAATCCGAGACAAAAGGCGATCGGAGTCATCATTACAAGATGCAGAGCCAATTCATTCGGATTTCCGAACATTCCGCCCATTTCAACCGCAACCCGATAACCTTCGACGCTGATCTCACCGCGAATATACATCCCGAGAGCCATATAACTGAGAATAAATCCAATGCTGAGCGACACCCAAATAATTCCCATCAAACGCCCACGAGTCCGCAAAACATTGACCATAACGATAAACATTACGACCGCTTTACTAAATGAATCGTTAAACTCTTCCCAAGCCATCGCCGGACTTTTGGCGATCGGCATAGTTAAAATTGCCAAAGCCGTAATTACTATTACGCATTTAACTTCGGTTGAAAGTGTGGTTAAATTTCCTTCGGTCGCAAGTTGTGTCGGAATATAAACCAAAACTGTCGCAAGAGCGGCATAAAATGCTGTTGCGGATAAAAACCCAAGTCCGGGAATCAATTCATACGGACGAAAAAATACCAGAACTGAAAAACAATAGAGTCCGATATATGTCAGAAAATGTCCGTTGCGAAGAACCCAACTTTCATTACTTAACCTTTCAAAATCCTTTTCCTGCTGCTTTTTTTCTTTCTGACTTTTTAATCTGTCAGAATATGTTTCTTGAACGTCAAAAATAGAAGTTTCCGATTCCGATTTTTTAATTTCTTCGCCAATTGTTTCTTCTGTTATCGCAGATGGTTTCGGCTTTAAAATAAAATCTTCCGCAACATTCGGTTTTAGTTTTCCATTTTCCGAATTATGCGGAACAATCTTTTGTTCTTGCTTTTTACTGTAATTTACTAAATTCTTTTCGTCGGATGCTTTTGCATCATTTCCTTTTTCTTTTATTTTGTTTGAACGCGAGAGCGTGGTTTGAGCATTATCTTTTGTTTCACCATTTTTTTTTGATGAATTCAATGAATTGTAATCGCGGTTTTCGGATTTGTTGAAAGACATCGAATCTTTGTTGGGGTATTTTCACACTAAAGGGAAAGTTAATTCGTAGTTTCAAGAGTAATTTTTATCTTACAACTTAATCTTAAACCATTGTGAGCAATTTATGCCACTCTTAATTATTTTTAACTTGTCTAATATTATTCAAAGTAAATAAGTTGTGGGAGATTTACTTGTTGTGGAAGTTTAAAAAACTTTTAGCTTTGGTGATATTAGAATACTCTATCTATGCGGCGATTTCTTCTTTTTCAACCGTAATCATTTCACGAACTTCGAGTTTTAGAACTTTTTCAAATTGCCTTGCTTCATTTACTCCGCCGAATGATAATTCCTGTAAAGTTGATTCGATCCGTTTGCGGTAATCGGACACAAGTGAATCGGAAACACCCAATTTATCAGCAACTTCAAGTTGTGTTCCGCCATCGGTTGCAAGATAGCAATGCCACAAAATATTTATCATACGATTATATTGTTTAGCTTTTCCGCGAACCGATCTATTCAAACTTTTTAAGAAATTTTCAACAAATCCCCTAGCCTCGCTTTCCGCTTCCTTTCGCATAACACTTTCTTCAGGATTTTCACGCAAATCCATCGGATCAAGATCATAGTTGTAATCGTCGTTATTACTCGGTGCGGTTATCGGCACTAAATAAATATCCATAATCGGCAAACGCGACATTACAAGTCCTCGAAGACTACGAATATTAACAGGCGAATCCACAGCTTTAAATACTTTTACAATAAGTTTTTCGAGTTCAACATTACTGATGACAATTTGAGCATCGCCTGTGCAACCGACCATTCGTGTATCACGGCTTTGAAACGAAACTGTGTGAATTCTTTGTTCTAATTCTTGTTGGCTTCGCGTTGATTTTCTTTCTTTCCAAACTGCTAAACCATAAACTCTATCGGCAAGACGACGATGAATTTCGGGATTATATAGGTTATCGAATCTCTTAAATGTTTCGCTTGTTTGTATTAATGTCGAAATCCGACGAGCAAGCCGATATGATTCAGGATGTCTTTTTCTTAATTGTGCCGTAAGAAGATTGGTTAATTCAATTTGACTGACTTCTGCTTCAATCTCCGCATCCGTCATTTGTGTATCAAGATAATGCTGAAACCTTTCTTTGCTCAAAAGTGCAACGAAAAGTTCTTGAGTCATATCCGTATAGACATTGTATTTTCCTTCTTCGACAAGAAAACCTGCTTTCTTTGAGGCTCTTACCAATGGGTGTGAAGAAACAATGCGATGCAATTCTGCCCAAATCTGATTTACATCAGATTTTTTTAGGCTTACATTCCAAGCACCGATTTTATACCTTTTTTTCCGAGAAGTTTTTTTCTTTGAAGCATTTTTAGACGTTTCAGTCATTAGCCTTTTTGAACTCATATCAACCTTCCGCATATATTTTTTCTTTGAGATTTTTTAAATTTTTTGAGGTCTTTACAATTATTTGCTTTAGTTCTGTTGCAACATCTCCTCCCGAAAAGAGATTTTTAATTCACAAATATTCTAAAACCATTTGTTTACTTTGAAATTTTTAGATTTTTGAAAGTTTGTAAATTATTTGCCGAGCTTAAGCAACTAATTTGGCGGGTGGATTAGTGAAACAAAAGTTCGTTCCATTAACCTACAATTTAGATATTAACAGTTCTGCTTGAAATGAGCAACATTTTTTTGCTTTTTTTTGCATTGTTAAACGATTTCTATAAACCTTGTGCTTACAGGCTTTATAGAAATCGTTTTATAAAGTAATATTTTTTTCTTAAATTTTTGTAAATTAGTTTTGGAAGCAAGCCTGCATTATTGGTTTATTTTGTTAGTAAATAAAATTTTGCGGCTTTCTGTGATTTGATGTCCCGAATCAGGGAAAGTATTTTCAAAATGCTTAGAATATATGTTTAATAAGATAATGATTAGTTTTCACAAAAGCGTAAGATGTCCTACGTCCCAAGAATTACTTGATTTTCATAGTAATGAAATGACGACAAAACATAAAAACGCTATCTGCAAACACCTCAGTTCCTGTGATTTTTGTGGTGCGGAAGTCGAATTTTATGCTCATTGTCCAAAGGTTGGTGATGAAAAAGTTTCAATCACAGAAATACCAAGTCCTTTATTTGAACTTGCTGAAGCACTTCTCAACAACAAACATAAAGATTATTCTCTGTTAAACAAACTGCTCAATGAAAACGAAGGATTGACGCTTCGGGAAGCCTAATTTCAGTTATCAGTTATCAGTCATCAATAGAAAGTAACGTAAAAAGGATCCAATCATCAAATTGATTGGATCCTTTTTTAAGATTTAATAGTCAAGTGACTTGTTAACTGATAACTGTTGACTGATAACTGATACTAACTTCCGCAAATTTCATCAATTGCCTCAGCATATTTTTCGTCAATTACGCTGCGTTTGATCTTCAAGGTTGGAGTCATTTCGCCTTTATCAATTGAAAATTCATTTGGAAGTAAATAGACTCTTTTAACTCGCTCATAATCGTTCGTTTCTTTTGTAAAACGAATCGCATCATTTTGAATTCGTTTGATGATATATTTATTTTCGCAAAGTTCTTCGCGTGTTCCTTTTGCATCAATTCCCTCGTCTTTAATAACTTGCCGGACACTTTCCCATTCGGGAACAATTAACGCTCCGACTTGTTTTCTGCCGTTTCCAACAACAACTGCCTGACCAATTAATGGAGATTGTTTTAGAAGTGCTTCAACCTGTTGCGGGGCGACATATTTTCCGTTGGAAAGTTTAAATAGATCCTTAATGCGATCGGTAATGTAATAATGTCCGTCAGAATCTTTGTGTCCGACATCACCTGTGTGATACCAACCTTCTTCGTCCAGAGCTTTCGCCGTTTCATCATCTTTATTGAAATAGCCCTGCATCACATTTTTACCGCGAATCAGTATCTCGCCGTCTTTTTCGGCAACTTTCATTTCAATACCTTCAAAAGGTATTCCTATTGAACCGACTTTGTTATCTTCTGGACGATTTGCACAAACGACACATGCTTCGGTCATTCCATAACCTTGCAAAATTGGAATTCCCGCCGCCCAAAATGCGTAAGATAATTTTTTGGAAAGCGGAGCTCCGCCCGAAACGAAAAATCTCAAACCGCCACCGACTCCTTCACGCCATTTTGAAAAAACAAGTTTGCTCGCCAGAGCGTGTTTTGCGGCAAGTGCCGGAGAAACCAATTTGCGGTTGTCTTTTCTGTCCCAATAATCTTGTCCGACGTGCAAAGCCCAATTAAATAATTTTGTTTTAACACCTCCGGCGGCACGACCTTTTTTTACGATCTTGTGATAAACCTGTTCAAACAGACGCGGCACGGCAGTCATAATGGTCGGACTGACATCAGCTAGATCAGCCGCCAATTTATCAAAAGCGGCACAATAATTTATTGAAACACCATTTGAACAGAGCGTATAAAAAACCGTGCGTTCAAAAATGTGCGACAGCGGCAAAACTGCCAAAGAACGATCTGTCGGTCTGATCGGCAAACCTGCTGAGATCGCCTGAACATCGGAAGTAAAATTTTCGTGCGTGAGCATTACGCCCTTTGGTTCACCGGTTGTTCCTGAAGTGTATATGATCGTCGCTAGATCGTCGGTTTTGATTTTTTCTAGATGTTTTTCAAAAGTCTTTTCATCAATTTTATCCAATTCTTCGCCACGTTTTTCAATATCGGCAAGAGTTATCGCCCGATTATCATTTTCAAGAACAGCATCTTCATCAAAGAAAACCAATTTCTCCAGATGTTCAACGCTTTGAATTGCATTTTCGGCGTGTTGCCAAAGTTTTTTGCCCGAAACAAAAAGCATCTTTGAGCCTGAATCTTCTAAAATGTAGCGAATTTGTTCGACGGCTTGAGTTGTATAGATCGGAACATTTACGGCACGAAGCGAAAGAATTGCCAAATCCGTAAGCGACCATTCGGGGCGATTTTCCGAAATTATCGCAATTTTATCTCCCGCTTTCACACCCAAATCAGAGAGTCCGAGTGCGATGCGTTTTATCTTTTCGATAACAACTTCGCCCGAAAGATTTTCCCAACCGTCGCCATTTGCTCTGTATCGCAAAGCATCCGGCTTGTTATATCGCCGAAACGCCTCCATACAATAATGAGGAAGCGTCTGAGGAATAGATTCAAATCCGATCAAGTTTTCAGCAGTCATTTAATATTTTCCTATAAAATTGTTAATTAAACTTTCAGATTATAAACTTTTACCGATTTTTTTTCATCTTGCGAATATTACAAAACGATTACATTGAAATTTATCTCTTGCTCATAATTGTAAAATATTTGAATTAAGGAATAAACTTTATGTAATTTTTTATCAAATTAATTATTATGATTAGTAGAATAAGTTTTCGTCCAAATCAATATGAATGAGTTAATGAGATTTTGAACAAAAAATAATTGCACAAACCAATTGTAAAAGAGTATTCTGTTTTTATTATGAACACCGTTAAAGCATATCAAGATGTAATTGATTTCATTGCCGCCGGAACAACTCCGCAAAACGTAATTGATTTTCGCCCTTCGGAATCTGCTCAAGAAAGAGTTACAGATTTATTATCAAGAGAAAAAGAAGGAACATTGTCGGCAACAGAAAAAAGCGAACTTGACCACTATATGCAAATCGAACATTTAATGCGTCTAGCCAAAGCCCGTGCGAGAGATTTCTTGACGAATGAGTAAATACATCAGTTCAGAAATTCGGGAAATTGTTGCAAGTCGTGCTAATTTTATTTGCGAATATTGTTTATTAGCGGAAGCAGATGCTTACTTTAAATTTCAAGTCGAACACATCATCAGTCGCAAACACAGTGGTTCTTCAGAATTAGATAATTTGGCTTTATCCTGTGTTTTTTGTAATCGCTATAAAGGTAGCGATATTGCTTCTTTAATCCCAGAAACAAATCGTTTAATAAATTTCTACAATCCTCGCACGATGCGTTGGAATGAACATTTTCGTTTAAATGGTGTCATCATTGAACCCCTAACAGAGATCGGCGAAGCGACCATTCGTATTTTACAAATGAATCACGACGACCAAATTTTAGAACGCGACGTTTTGAATTATCGTGGACGTTATCCAAGCGAAGCAGCTTTGTTAATGATTGAAGAACATTAAATCATAAATGAGTTTAAGTCCAAAAATTGCACAAGCGATCGGATTAGATAAATATCATGATGAAAATTAACAAGTTAAATCTATTAAAAAATACTTTCATATTTTTGATAGTCTTTTTCTCTACTTTATTAATCAACTTCGAGTTATTTCACTATTATAATCACGGACATTTTGTTTCTTACGGATTACATGTCGATCCCCAAAATGAGAATTACAACATCAGTATTCCCGGACAAACAAAATTGTATTGGGCTGAAATTACAAATTATTCTTTTTTTCAGATTAAAATTACTGTCTGTGATTATATCTCAGATGCTAATATGCCGGGAAGTATGATGCCTTATGCTGTGCAAAGATGGAATGAATCATCAAATACTTGGGAAACTATTATTTCGGAAACTACGCAAGGTTTCTGTAAACCACTTACAACTAGCACGATTGAAACTAATCTCGTTTCAAAATGGCTTTTGCCTTTTGTTAGTGAAAGGGTTATGGGTGGGGAAGCAACGGGAGCAAGAAAACCATTCCGAATAGGTGATATGGCACGCTTTGTTGTTTTCACAAGAATAGAAAAAGGAGTTGATTGGCAAACCGCAATTCCGTCTGCATCATTTTACATTCAGGATGATGTGATCCGATATAAAAATCAAGTCCAATAATTCCTATCCAATGAACGATAATTTATCGCTTCGCTGATATGTGTGGCTTGAATATTTTCGCTTCCGTCAAGATCGGCAATTGTTCGTGAAACTTTTAAAATCCTGTCGTGAGCCCTTGCGGATAATCCTTGTTTGAGCATCGCTCGTTCGAGCAAAGTTTCGCTCTCAGCATCCAAATCACAGAATTTTTTAATGTGTCGCGGTTGCATTGCCGAATTTGAATAAATCCCTTCGCCCGCAAATCTTTCGAGTTGGATTCTTCTTGCCTGCAAAACTCTTTTGCGAATCGTTTCGGAAGAATCACCTTCGGGAGTTCCGCGTCCACGCAGTTCTTTAAATTCGACGGCGGGAACATCTATGTGTATATCAATTCTGTCCATCAAAGGTCCTGAGATTTTGCCGACATAGCGTTGTATTTGAAATGGCGAACATTTGCAATCTCTCGAACTGCCGAAGTATCCACACGGACAGGGATTCATCGAAGCAACCAATGTAAAACTAGCGGGAAAGGTCAAACTCAAAGCCGCACGGGAAATCGTAACCTCTTTATCTTCCAACGGCTGACGCAACACTTCCAACGCACTTCGGTCAAATTCGGGTAATTCATCAAGAAATAATACGCCGAGATGTGCCAAGGATACTTCGCCCGGTTTCGGGATTGAACCGCCGCCGATCAATCCCGCTTGTGAAATAGTGTGATGCGGATTTCTGAACTGTCTTGATTTTACCAGACCGCTTTTATCGGTCAGCCCTGCAACCGAATGAATTTTTGTGATCTCAAGTGATTCTTCAAACTCAAGCGAAGGCAAGATCGTCGGCAAGCGTTTCGCCAACATTGTTTTTCCCGAACCCGGCGGACCGATCAACAAAATATTATGTCCGCCCGCTGAAGCGACTTCCAACGCACGTTTTGCCGAGTTTTGTCCGCGAACTTCGTTAAAATCAAGCGTGTATCTATTTTCGTCTTGTTTTAGTATTTCGATGTCTAATTCCAAAGGTTTTACTTGCGGAGTTTGATTCTTTATCAAATCCTGACATATCTCAGCCGCCTCGCGTAAATCTCTTATCGGAAAAACATTTACGCCTTTTACAACCGCCGCTTCGGGAGCATTTTCTTCGGGAATCAATAAATTTTTGATTCCTTCTTCTCTCGCCCGCAAAGCGATTGACAAAGCACCTCGAACAGGACGAACGCGACCATCGAGCGACAATTCGCCAATGCTTAAAACGTCAGCTAAATTTTCGGTATTGCCAAGATCGCCGTTTGCTCCCAAAATTCCGAGGGCGATCGGCAGATCAAAACTCGCACCTTCTTTGCGAACGTCCGCCGGAGCAAGATTTATCGTCGTTTTGTGAAATGGAAAAAAGTAAGAACTATTCGTGATCGCCGCACGGATTCTTTCGCGTGATTCACGCACAGCCGTGTCGGGCAGACCGACAATTATCACCGGTGGAGTAGAATCAGCCTCACCGGCAACAGGTTGCAAATTTACCTCAATATCAACGATTAAAGCGTCAATACCATAGACAGCGGAAGATTGCGTAAGGAAAAGCATAGTTTTTCTATAAATTTTCGTTTGAAATTTGGGGCTGTGAAGTTTATATCAAAAATTTGTGGAAGTTTGAAATGGAAAAAGCGTGAATAGAAAACAAATTTCACATATTAAAAAGATTTCCGCTGCTTTTTCTAAAAAAATTCTTGCGAAAATCCGTGTTATTCGTGTTCTATTTTTTTCTTAAATCTTAAATATCCAAGCCTGATTTGTGCTGGTCGGTTCTCCACCTGTTACAAATTCGTAACCGCCGAGAATCAAGGCTCGTCCGTCTTTGAGCAAAGTAACCGAAGAGTAATGCAAAGATTTTCCAAAATTACCAGAAACTTTTTCAAATGATTTTGTCTTAGAATCAAAGATTTCCGCCTGTTCATTTCCGCCCGCAATTAAGACTTTTCCATTGTTCAAAAGTGTAGCGGTTTCGCTGATCTTAAAACGTGCGAAATTCATATCTTTTGTCCGAGTAAAAGTTTGCTTTTCAATATCGAATATTTCGGCACTTTTAAGTTTCCCTCCACGATCTCTGTCATCCGAACCGCCGAATATTAAAACGCTTCCATCCTTTAATAAAACCGCATAGTGTTTGTACCGAACATCATTCATTTTCGCCGAAACTTTTGTAAAAGAATTTGTTTTTGGATCAAAAATTTCTGCGTCGGAAGTAACTAAACCATTACTGTTTTCTCCGCCTGTAATCAAAACCTTGCCGTTTTTTAATTTCGTTGCCGAATGAATATTGTGAGCAGTTTGCATTTTTCCGATGAATTCAAATTTATTTGTTTCGGGATTAAATAATTCGGCTTCAATCAGATTCTTGTCACCATCGTAACCACCCGCAATTAAAACTTTGCCGTTTTCAAGGAGCGTCGAACTATGTCCCGAACGTCTGAACTTTGTGTTACCGACAGCAATAAATTCTCGCGTTTTCGGATTAAAAATCTCCACCGAAGTTTCGGGAGCATTTCGATTTGACCAACCGCCGACAATTAAAACTCTGCCGTCTTTAAGGAGCGTTGCTGTATGGCTAACACGCTTTTTGGTCATCTTGTTTTTTAGTGTTGTGAAAGAATTTTTGTTTGGGTCAAAGACTTCGGCTTCGTCATAAAACACACCGTTTTTGTGCATTCCGCCAACGATCAAAACATCGCCATTTAAAAGCCTTGTCGCCGTGTGTGCGGCTCTGGCTTTTTCTAAAACCGCAATTTTATTGATGTTCTCGGCAGATGTTTTTTGAGCCGAACAGCTAATTGAAAAAAGTAAAAATATTGAAATGAGCAGAGCAATTTGAATTCGCATAATTTTCTCCTTATATACAAAAAACACCGCAAATCTATTATTTATGACAATTTATTCCAAAATGCTCAATGATTTATCAGGAATATAACTCGAACTATCTTTTTCTTTTATTTCCAAATAAAAAGTTTGCAAAAATGGTTTTGCGTCTGTTTTGGCAAGTTCTTCTAAACCTCTCAGTTTGCGTCGGTCGAGATTTGCGTTCAATTTCCAGACGCGGACGGCATCATATATCGCACCTTTTTTAGCGGCTGTAACGGCGATTTCGCTTAATTCATCTCCCCAATATTTATAACCGCCGAGATACATTTTTTCCGCTTTTTGCCAGTTTCCGCTTTCGATGTAGGAATCAAACAAACCTTTTTCGACATCTTCACGGGTATAATTCAATCCGTCAACATAAATTTCGGGAGCATATTTCAAGATGGATTCATAAAGTAAAACCATTTTTTCAGGAGAATAATCTTCCTGCTCAAAGGCTTCGGCTAATGAATAGGCACGCATTTTGGGTTTCTGCATCGCCAAATTGAATAATTTATCCCAAAAAATCTCTTTTTGAGATTCCGTCCATTTTTCGCTTTCCATCAGAACCAAAGTATAATTTGTCTCGCGTTCGTCCCAAAAATCTTTTGAAGCTAAAACCTTTGGCAAAAATTCCGTATTGACAAAAAATTCATCACGCAGATTTTCTAGATGGTTATTAAAGATATACAAAAGTTCAAAGATATAATCGGCATCATTGGCAGACTTTGCTTTGGCGAATTCTTGTCTAAAGATCACTTCGGTTTCTGATTTTTTATAAGAACTGCCAAAACCTGCAAGTCCATGCAAAACAGATATGCGTGGGAAAGATTTTCGATAATCATTCGGTGCGTATTGAAATCTCGGTAAAGCCTTTAGATACGTTTGCCAGACCTGCTCATTTTCTTGCCGTCCCTGGTAATACTTCGCCCGTTCAAGCCAATAGATATACGAATCTTTTTTGTCTGCTTCGCTCGTCAATAGTTGCTTTTCGACAACTCTCTCGCCCGTTGACATCTGAACCGCTCCGGCGAGGCGAAAAACGTCCGTTGTCTGAATATTGTTTTTGTCCATTTTGGCTAAATCTTCGATCAAAGGCTGAGCCAAATCATCTTGCTTTCTATTTTGATAGATTTGTGCGAGTTTATTTTTTGTCCAAAAACGCAATTGTTTTTCTGCATTTATATTAGTTGGTTGAATCGAAGCCATACGAAATGCTCTTTCGCCAAATAATTTTCTATCTTTTTCCGTGAACGGCAAAGAAAGCGATTTTTTGTAAAGTTCAATACCGATCTCCGGCATTGAACCGCTTAAATAGTTTGCAAGTTCGTAATTTTCGTAAGCCGTCGCCAGAGGTAAAACATCCAACAACCAAAGTATATTTTTATTGTAAGAATAACTGCCTTCGCCAATGGAAGCATTGATATAAAATCCGACGTTCTGCAAATACTTTTCCACCAAATAAAAATCATCAGGATTTGCACGAATCTTTCTTTCCAAATCTTCGTAAACTTCTGCTACCGTTCCCAAATCTTTTTTCAGCCACAATAATTGCCACCACCAAACCTCGCTTTTATCCGCCCGCACCTTCAACCAATTCTCAAGTTCTCGCACGTCTTTTTCACGAAACAGTTTGGTAAAATGATGAACTTCGTTATCACCGTTTACGTGGATTTGTTCGTAATAGATTTTTTGAGCATCAAAATCATCTTTATCAATATGTTTGCGGACAAAATATAATATCCCGCTTCGATTATTGGAAGTCAGATAAATTTTGGCTATTTCTTCCAAAGTTTTGTGAACTCGATCACGATGTCCGGCACGAGAAAAAACACTTAGCTTTATAAGTAAATCGTCAGATGAATTGGATTTTTGACCGGCAAGTTTGTTGGCAAGTTGGGTGATTTCCTGTTTTTGCAGAAGTTTATCAATATTATCTTCAATGTCTTGCCAAGTTGAAGCAAAACAAA
>JBGTHN010000362.1:0-1959 GCA_041746235.1 Pyrinomonadaceae bacterium
TCCAAAGACATTTTTAGGATTTGATTGCCGATTCTGCCTGTTTTGAAATTGCTTGTCAGAATGTCTTGGACACGATTTCCTGTTTTAAAAGCATCTTGAAGGAATTTTGGTGGTGTCTTTTCGCTTGTTTTTAAAACGTAGGCGTGTTGTTGCGTGTCGGTGTTCAAACGCAAATATGTGATGCCGAAATCTACGTGAAGCAAATCGCCCGGCAAAATAATTTGATCTTCGGGACGGTCTGAAAATGCTCGCAGATGTTCAAAAGATTCGGGGTCTTTTCGTTGAATTGAAACAGATGGATGAAACCAAGTATCTAATCCTAAACCGTTGATTCGGTCACGATACCACCAGACGACATCATCGGTTGTCGTCACGCCCGGTTGAATAACTTTTTCGGAAAAGCCTTCGGCGATGATCTGTTTTGCCATTCGCACAATTCGTGGATAAATCGCCATCTCAGATTCAGTTCGCGTCTCCAGCCAACCGATCGCTACATTTTCAGCAGAGGTTACGCGGCTTTTAAAATTGTCCGGCAGAGCGTTTACCAATTGATCGTATTGCATCGAAGAAATTCCGTCAGCAAGTGCAAAAAATTCGGATTTATTAACGCCGATCTTTTTCGGGTTTTTTGCAACTATAAATTCTGAAAGTGCCTTCCATTGATCGGGCTGTTTGTCTGCATCCCACGCTTTGACGAACATTTTTCCAACGCCGTATCTCGCCATTGCATAAGTTTCCAACTTTTTTCCAACGCCCGGATCATAAACGACAAGCATCGTATTTCGCCTCGCGTTTTGCCACGTCGAAGGCAGAAAAGTCCGCAAAACCGGATCTTCATTATATTCACGCGAAACGATTATCCACATATCAATTCCCGCACGCCGCATAATTTTCGGCAAAACCGTTTCGACTCGTTCATCTAACAAACGGTCAATAACTTTCGCCCGCTCACGCATTTCCAAGGGTTCGGGAAAATATGGATTTTGAGCGGAGATCGATATTGAAAAGATAAATAAAAATGCGATCAATGTTAATGTTTTCATAGGTTTTTTTATGTTTATTGCCTTCCCCAAAGTAGTTTATGCACCCGCAAACTTCAATGTTGGTTCCAACAATTCGTTTGTTAACACCAACGGAGTCTTTGTTGAAGGCAACAAAGCAATTGTTGAAGGCAACAAAGCAATTGTTGAACCCAACAAACGCTCTGTTGAGTCCAACAAAGGCTCGGATGAGTCCAACAAACGAATTGTTGAAGCCGACAAAGCATTTGTTTTTCTCTACAAATAAGCCGATATTGAAATCAAAACTGATAATCTCTAAGGCTGAGCGGCAAACTTATTGATCTGTAAACCATTCACCGCAAAAAGCCAGATCGGCTCGTCCCGTGATTAACATTTCGCCGTCTTCACGCCAGACGGCTTCGGTCGTTCCGCCTTCTGCGTGGACGCTAACTTCGCGGTCGGTTTTATCCAAAAATGCAGAAGCGACTGCCGCCGCGATCGAGCAGGTTCCCGACGAAGAAGTTTCGCCTGCACCTCGTTCCCAAATGCGTATTTCAATATTTTCGCGGTCAATAACTTTTATAAAAACCACGTTTGTCCGTTCGGGAAACGCTCCGGTGAATGATTCGACCTCATCGCCGATTCTTCGCCATTCAAATTCATCGAAACTTTCAACTTTTTCGTCAACAAAAAAACACGCGACCGGATTTCCGACATCCAAATAGAAAAAGCTGATAAATTCATCTTCGTCGGATGGAAGAGAAGTTGTCAATATCTGCGGCGTATAAGTTTTATTTTCAAATTCCGCTTTAAAAACAGGAGAATCGGGCAGATCGAACTTCGGTTTGCCAAGTTCGGCGAGATACCAAAATGTATTATTCTCACGACTCAAAAAATCGTAATTCTTTATGCCGCTTTTGGTTTTGAGTTTTAATTTATACGCCGACCACAAATTTTT
>JBGTHN010000363.1:0-1803 GCA_041746235.1 Pyrinomonadaceae bacterium
TCAAAGGTATTTTTGATAATGTTTTTCGTCAACGGCTGTGTTTGGTCGCAAGAAATCGAACAACCCATCAAACCTGCAAATCTCGTCCAAAAAGAAAGGCAATCTGATTTGATTTCCGGCAAATTTGAAGTTTCGGAAAAAACGGAAAGCAACGATGTTAGGGGTATAAAAGAAACAAAAACTTATGAATTTATACGCTTGAAGAATTATAAAACAGATGTAACTGAAAAAAACTTTCAGAAGTTTTTCAAAAACAAAAAATTTGAAAAGTTTTCCGATCTCGAAGATCAAATAGAGAAATTCCCGATAAAAACACCTGTTCAAGATAAATTTTTAAAGCAAAACGGTCAGTCGAACAAATTTCACTGGAAACCCGCAATCATAGAATCATTATATTTTCTTGGGATACAACACGGTTTTCGGATGGTGCAGAAAAAAACTACAGATGAATTAGGCGGACCTTTTTTTCGTGATTGGGGAAACTCCGTCAAAAACTTAAATAATTGGAGAGATGGCGACAGTTTTGCGACAAACTATATTGCTCATCCGATGCAAGGTGCGGTTACGGGCAGAATATTTATCAACAACAGCGATAAATCCAAAAGACAGGAATTCGGCAATTCAAAAGAATATTGGGAAAGTCGTTTCAAGGCGATGGCTTGGTCAGCGATCTGGAGTGCTCAATTTGAACTCGGACCAATTAGCGAAGCATCAATCGGCAATGTTGGTTTATATGATCGAGTCGGACCGAATCGAATGGGTTGGGTAGATTTTGTTGTTACACCAATCGCCGGAACGGGAGTTATTATCGGCGAAGATATGATCGATAAATATATCTTAAAAAAATGGTTGGAACCGGGAAATAGTCGAACTAGAATCAAAATCTACCGCACATTTTTTACGCCGTTTCAGAGTTTTACAAATGTGTTACGCGGAAAAGTTCCTTGGAAACGCGATAATCGTTGACAAAATTGTAGCTTCAAAAAGAATCAAACTTTAAACAAAACAAGTTTTTTATCGTATAATCATCGAAAGTGATTAACCGATAGGAGATTATCAAAATATGTTTTGCCCAAGTTGCGGTTCAAAAGAAATTAATTCTACACAATTTTGCCGTTCGTGCGGCACGGATTTGCGTTCCGTGCGTTCGGTGTTGGAAAGTCCCGACAGCGTTACGGCTTCGGCAATTTCAGCCCGTGATGAGATCGGACGAGCAATTGCCGCCAAGATTCAGCAGACTAACTCTTCGTCCGAACTTAGCGAATTTGCCGAAGAAGTTTTGCCTGAGATCGAAAAATTCCTTGAATCGCCCGAAGAAAGACGTTTGCGAACCGTTCGAGCGGGAAGTATGGTTTCATTGATCGGAATAGGTGTGGCAGTTGCATTTGGAATTGCCAGCCAGTTTGAAAAAGACCTGATATTTTTCTCGGCGTTAGGACTGGTTACATTGTTCATCGGCGTATCCTTATTTATTAACGGTTTATATTTCACAGTTCCAAAAAAAATACTCGGAGAAAAATCTGCCGATACCGATTCTCAGAATGAACTTGGCGGCATAAAGGCAACGACTAATGATCTATTAATGCCTCCAAACGCTCAGAGAGAATTTTCATCCGTAACCGAACACACGACCAGACATCTCAAAGATAAAAAACCAATTTCAAATTGATCTTAAGCATAATTTAAAATGAAAAATCCCCCGACAAATTGCCGGGGGATTTTTCGTTTCAGACATTAAAAAACGTCCGATAAATTCTTACCAACGACCGCCGCCGCCGCCGCCGCCGTAACCGCCGCCACCGC
>JBGTHN010000364.1:0-7250 GCA_041746235.1 Pyrinomonadaceae bacterium
CAGAACCTTCGGGGACTGAAAATAAATGAACCTTGCTGTCAAAATGATAAGCAAATGCACGTATATATGGAAGAATCATTTCAGCGGCTTCCGAACCATCAAGTGCGACAAGTATGTTTTTAAACTCGGAACGACGACTTCGCCAATTGTTTGTCGGACGAATTAATAAAGTTGGTGTTGAAGTTTTTTGAATAACTCTCTGTGCCATACTTTTTGTAATTAATTGACCAAGTTCAAATTTTCCACGGGTTGTCATCACAATAAGATCGGCGTTTGTTTCTCTTGTCACCGCATCAATTTCCTTCGATGGTTCTCCATTTCGATAATGGGTTTGAACCTGAATCCCATCACCTTCAATTAGTTCGCTGACCAATCCAATATACGTTTGAAGTTCCGTTCGATATTCTGCCATCTCAGCATTTGTCAGATGTATGTTTTCTTCCGATTCTTTGTTTTCGACGCAAACTACTTCCAATTCAGCATCATATTTTCTGGCAAAAGCTCGTGCAGTTGCGAGTGCTTGTTCGGCAAGTGATGAGCCATTTAATGGTAGAACTATTTTCTTGAAAGGCATTTCTTCAAGTTTTAGTTCCCTTAAAGATGTCGGATAATATCTCTGTTCGGAAATTACCGCACCGAGTCTTTCTTCGACCGATGGCGGACTTCCGAGGCGGTTTCGATAATAAGAAAATACAAAATAAAGTGCCGGAATTAATATGAAATAAAGCCACGCACCTTCAAAAAATCTTTCTTCAAAAATTACAACAGTGGCAATGGAAGTTAAAACCGAAGCGATCATTGTGCCGACGAGCGATACTAATTTTCCGGTTGAAAATTCTTCATTCAAATATCGCAAAAGTCTTTTTGAAGCCGCCCATCCAGTCATACTCAGCAAAATAAACACGCCAGCCGCATAAAGTGCCAGATAAGTTTCTTCGTGTGTTCCGAATAGTGTGTAACAAACCGCAATAATGACAATCATTATCCAGACAGGTTGACCGGCAACATCATATTTATTTCTTTGTCCAAGAGTTGCAGACACATAATGTCTGTATCGAAGACCAAGGAATAGATTCTGAACTCCTTGAGCCGCTGCCGCTGATGCCGAAAGCAAAACGGCAATTCCGATTATCGTTCCGAGATATGAAGCCCAGGTCGGTAACAAACTATTCATTGTTTGTGTGAAAACGGAAACGTCGGATGTAACTGTATTTTTTGAAATTTCAAGAATCGCCGGACCAACAATAATCATCGTCAGAGCAGTCGTTCCCATAATAATTATCAAACTTCCGAACGCTTTTTTACTTCTTTCCGCACGTCTGCCGTCATAAGCCGCAACAAGATTCGCAAAAATTTCGATTCCGGTCATTAATGCCAGAATTCTTGCATAACCGCCCAAAGTAAAATGTATATTTTCGCCGGAAAAAGCTGCAAGATCAAATTTCGGAATATTTATTCCTCCGATCAACCATGCCGCTTCGATCGGTTTTCCCCAAAATGTCCAGATTGTTGTCAGAATCATTACCCAAAGAAGTATTAAAACTGCTAAAGTTGCCGGACCGAATGCACGGGCTGAAACTTTCGGACCACGATTGACTATCAAGCCAGTTAAAATACTGACGGCGATAGCTAAAAGTAATTTATAACCGCCTTCGACTCCAAGAAATGAATCATTTAATGGAATTCCAAATTCAATTGCCCGGTCAGCAACAAAAGTCACGAGTGCCGCCATTGAAACGAGAAATGTGAGCGTGTATTCGATGACTGTAATTGCGGCGTTGATCTTCACCGCCCAACTGCCGAATTCTTCTTCTGCTAAACCGCTTCCGCCACTTCCGTCTGTTACCCAAACCATCACTTGGCGATACATTGCGGAAACCATTAAAACTGTAAAAACAACCAGCCATATCGAAGCACCAAAAGTTATTTTGGCAACTCCTGCAACGACGATAAGTTTCAGAAATGGTCCGAATACGTATAACGGAGAACTAGCCGGATCACCGCCGCCCGCCAAAGCACCTTCAAATGAATTAGATAATTTTCTCGATATTGTCGCACCCATAATTAAAACAGATTTCAGATTTCAAATTTCAGATTTCAAATTAATTTGATTGAAACTTGAAACATTATTAAACTGACCAATTTTACTGACCTCACTTTTTTTCTTTTAATGCTTCTTTCAATTTTTTAAATTCTTTAAAAAGGCGTGGTAAAGATTTTATGTAAGCATTCAACTTTTTATATTCATCCATTGGCATAACCGGAATTCCACTCCAATAACCTTTTCGCACTATTTTACCCGGAAATACTGCTGATTTTGCACCGATAACCGCACCTTTTTTTATTGTCGTGTGATCGGCAAATCCAACTTGTCCGGCAATTACACAATCATCTTCGATCGTTACACTTCCCGAAATGCCTGTTTGAGCCGCAATGATAACACGCTTTCCAATACTTACATTATGTGCGACTTGGACTTGATTATCAATCTTGCTTCCTTCGCCGATTCGCGTTTCGCCCAAAGCTCCCCGATCAACGCAGGAATTTGCACCGATTTCAACATTATCTTCAATAATAACTTTGCCGATTTGTGGGAATTTTATATGTTTGTTGTTTTCGGAATCCCGAACATAACCAAAACCATCAGTTCCGATTACGACACCTGCGTGCAATATGACTTCATTTCCAATTTCGCAATTGTCTTCAATAAAAACATTCGGGTCTATGATGCAATTTTTTCCTAACTTAACATTTTCACCGACTTTCGCTCCTGCTCTTAGTTGTGTCCCTTCGCCAATTTCAGAATTTTCGCCGACACAACAAAATGCACCGATAAAAACATCATTTCCAATAATCGCATTTTCAGCAATTATCGCCGATTTATGAATTTCAGCTTGTCGTTTTTTTGTTGGATAAAGAATTTCTGCGACTTTAGCAAAAGCCAGTTTAGGATTTTCGACTTTGATGAATGATTGGTTAATTATTTCTTTGAAATCTTTTGGAACAATGATGCAGGAAGCATTTGTTTTTCTTACTTGTTCAAGGAATTTGATATTTTCTAAAAATGAAATTTCGCCATTTTGTGCATTTTCCAATGATGCAATGCCAGAAATTTCTAGCTCACCATTACCCGTAAAATTTCCTTTTAACAAATCAGCTATTTCGTTTAATTTCATCTGTTATTAAATCTTTCATGAATCTGTCTGATGCTTTTCGGCTTCATCTACAATTTTTTGCAAGAAAAATTGCAGTCCTTCGATTTCAAAACCGTGTTCTTCTTCAAGACGTTTTATGACACTTGCAGATTCACTATCCAATAAATCCAAGTCCGAAAAATCAATTGATAAATTTATTTTGGTATCTTCACGTAAACCGAGTGCAATTTTTTCTAACAATACGGCATCTTCAAGTAATAATTCTCCCTTAACTTGCAGAACAACCTTATTCCGTTCATTGTCTTCAACTTGAGTAATTATTGTAGGCATTTGATTAGAAATTTAACGCTAATTCTTCGCAAAAAGCAACTTATGGATTATTAAAGCGAAAAAAAAATGTCTGAAATAAAAAAATAAGGCTTCGTCAGAATTATCTGACGAAGCCTTTCTAAAAAGTAATTTAATACGGGGTCTGAATTCGTATTAATTTACTCTTGAGTTTGTTTAGCTGCTTTCTTTTCAGCCCATTTTGCTTTACGTTCTTCCATCTTTTGCTTATGTTGAGCCTTTAATTCTGCAACTTTAGCTTTTTGGTCAGATGTTAAAACATTAAACATTTGTGACTGAACTTTTTGTTTGGCAACGATCATTTGAGCGTGCAATTGTCCTTGTTGTTGGGCAAGTGCAGAAACTGCCGCTTCATCAAATTGTCCGTTTTCGGTCAATTTTTGAAGTTGCTGACGATTGGTTTTCATTTGTTCACGTAGAGATTTTGTTCCCTCACGGTTAGTTTGTCCGATAGCTTTCATTTGTTCTTTTTGAGCATCAGTTAAATCAAGTTGTTTGAACATAAATCCATTCATTCCGCCTTTCATTCCGCCTTTACCACCACGTCTTCCGTGATGTTTGCCTTTACCTTCTTTGCTAAATCGTTTTTGTCCATCAACCGGCTTGTCCGTTGTCTGTCCAAAAACAAAGATTGCTCCGATTGCTACCAAAGCGATTGCTAAAATTGTTACTGTAAATTTTTTCATTAATAGTTCTCCTTAAAATTTAGTCCGCATTTTTGTTGCGTTCGGTTATTTAGACGTTTCAAAACATCGCTTCAACGTCAAACAAACGTGAAGTATTGTAAAGAAATGTAAAAATGCAAGCGAACATTAAAAAATTGACGTAGAATGAAATTCGGTTATGGAAAAGATATTAATAATTGATGATGACGAAGAGCTTTGCGAACTGGTTTCGGAATATTTAACCGTTGAAGGATTTGAAGTTGAATCCGTTCACGATGGCGAAACCGGATTAAACGAAGCGTTAAAAGAAGAACACGATCTAGTGATTTTGGACGTGATGCTTCCGAAAAAAAATGGTTTTGATGTTTTGCGTGATTTGCGGAAAGAATCAACAATTCCGGTTTTGATGCTGACGGCGAGAGGCGAAGATATGGAACGCATCGTCGGTTTGGAGATCGGTGCAGATGATTATTTGCCAAAACCATTTAATCCAAGAGAATTGGTCGCCAGACTTCGTGCGATTATGCGACGAATCGAATCTGTCAAAGATGCTCAAACTCTTTCCAGTGAGAAAATTGAAGTCGAAGATCTAGAACTTTCGCTTTCAGGTAGAACTGCAAAAGTTGACGGCAAAAAACTTGGTTTGACCGCCGTAGAATTTGATTTGCTTGTGGCACTTGCAAGAGAAGCGGGAAAAGTTGTGAAAAAAGAAGACTTAAGTATGGACGTTTTAGAAAGGGAACTTTCACCCTATGACCGAAGTCTTGATATGCACATCAGCAATCTGCGTAAAAAATTGGGAAAACACGATAATAACGAAGATCGCATAAAAACAATACGTTCCGTTGGATACATTTATACGATCGGAGAGTAATTAAACAATATTAAAAAAAACTGATATATGAGCTTATTTCTTAAAATTTTTCTTTGGTTTTGGTTTGCGATGGGATTGATGATCGGAGCATTAACGCTCGTGAATTGGTCAACGCAATCGGAACCGCTTACTCAACAATGGCGTTTTTTCGTTGGTGAGGCGATAACAGCAGATTCTCAGACAGTTGCACAGATCTATGAAAATGAAGATTTGGTAGGTTTAGAAAAGTATTTTGCTCGGCAATTAAATCGGCAACGGATAAGTTCCATTGGATTGTTTGATATTAAACGCAATTTAGTCGCAGGTGATCTAAGATTGGCTGAAATAAATGATCTATTTGATCAAGCCTTGAAAAGTAATGAACCGCAATTTAAGAGATTTCCCGACAGAACTTATGGTGCAACAAAGGTTGAAACGGATAACGGCGAAACATTTATTTATGTTCTCGAATTAAAAAGGTATCAACCGCCAACATTTTTTACACAACGCTTAATATTGCAAATATTAACGGTTTTCTTGATTGGTGGTTTATTTTGTTATCTTTTGGCACGTTATATGACTTCGCCGATTACAAAACTTCGCAATGCAACACAGAAAATTGCCGAAGGAGATTTTGAGACGAGAGTTGCCGAAAAGGTCGGAAAACGTCGGGACGAATTAGGCGGTTTAGCAAAAGATTTTGACGAAATGGCGGAAAGGATTAATAACCTGATCGAATCAGAAAAACGTCTGACACAAGATATTTCTCACGAATTGCGTTCACCTCTGGCACGTATGAATGTTGCACTTGAACTTGCTCGTGTGAAAAGTAATCCCGAAACTGTCAACTTACTTCAAAGAATAGATATTGAATCGGGTAGGTTAAACGAATTGATCGGACAGTTGTTGACGCTTTCAAAATTGGAGACAGGTTCGCAAAATTTTGAAAAAATGGAAGTGAATCTTACAAAATTGGTTGAAAGTGTTAGTTCTGACGCTCATTTTGAAGCGAAAGCAAACAACAAAGCCGTAAAAATTACCAAGACGACCGAAGCAAAAGTTTTTGGCAATGAGTTACTTTTAAGAAGTGCGGTTGAAAATGTTTTGCGTAATGCCGTTCGCTATACAAAGGATGAAACCGAAGTTGAAGTTTCTATCGAAAGACAAAATGGCACTGCAATTATAGAAATAAAAGATTTTGGCGAAGGCGTTCCCGAAGCTGACCTGAATAAACTATTCAAACCATTTTATCGTGTGCAGGAAGCACGCGACAGAAAATCCGGTGGAAATGGTTTAGGACTTGCGATCGCGGAACGTGCGGTAAGTAATCATCAAGGAAAAATTCATGCCGAAAACACAGAAAACGGCTTGTTGATAAATATCCAATTGCCTGTTTTAGACATCTAAATCATCAACTAAAAACAAAATTACTTTTTCACTGATCGGTTTTGGGATATGTCTTTCTTTCTCACCGCTTGAAATAAAAATTGCGTCGCCTTCTGTATAATTGACTGTTTCGTCGTCGAATATAATATCGAGTTCGCCTTTAACAACATAGCCGATATGACCTGTTAAGCACCAATTCGGATGCTCAAGTCCGAATTGGAGTTCCAATAAACGAAACTTTTTTCCACTCAATTCAAAAGCCTTAGATCTTACACCTAAAGTTGACGAGTCCCATTCAATATTTGAAAAGTCTATTTTTCGCCTTGTCATAACAAAACTTATTCACTTTTGCGGGCATTTATAAACGATTGAACACATAGAACGATGAAAATCAGACAGGTAAGTGCCATTGCAATTTGTGAAACACTTGCCACAGAAATTGAAAACTCGCTAATCTTTGAGATCAAACGTCCGGCAGAAGCGAGAAAACCAAGTAATGCAACAATTACCGCTACGTGCATCAAATGTTTTCTCAGGTTTTCCTTTGCTTTTGCAATATGTCCAAGTCCCAATAACACAACTCCAACCACTGCCGGAATCAACGCCGTCAGACTAGCGTTACCCATTACCAATCCGTAACCGTAACCAAGTATCCCAATAAAAACCAATATTCGCCCAAAAAGAATCGCTGTCGAAGGCATAAAATTTTCACCTCATAAAATATATTTTATGTTTTTAAATTATCAGATTTCTTGTGATAAAACTAAATGAACAAACATTAAATAAAAGTTTGATTGATGTTACCAAATTTAATTCATCAATTTTCATTTTCGCATTTCATCA
>JBGTHN010000365.1:0-1852 GCA_041746235.1 Pyrinomonadaceae bacterium
GATGTCCGTCACGAATTCCGCCACAGTCTTCAAATATGAATTTCTCCATATCGGCATAACCCATCGGAATTTCATAAACGCCGGGCTTTTTAACATGTCCCGAAACTGACCAAAGTTTTGTTCCACCCGATTTTTCCGTGCCGAGTTTTTGCCACGCTTCGCCGCCTATCTCGATAATTTGCGGAACAGCGGTCAAAGTTTCGACATTATTCACAACTGTCGGACAAGCGTAAACTCCTTCAACAGCAGGGAACGGTGGTTTCATACGTGGATGTCCACGAAAACCTTCAAGCGATGAAAGCAGAGCGGTTTCTTCACCGCAAATATACGCTCCGGCTCCCGTATGCGTGTAGAAATTACAAGTAAAATCGCTACCCAAAATGTTTTCGCCGACGAGATTTGCAGCCTTTGCTTCCTCGATGGCTTTATCCATTATATCGATCAAATAATTGTATTCGCCACGATAATATATGTAACAAGTTTCCACACCAAGTGCGAAAGCACCGATTAACATTCCTTCGATCAAAGCGTGCGGATCTCGTTCGAGCAAATATCTGTCTTTAAAAGTTCCTGGCTCGGATTCATCAGCATTACAGACGATGTATTTCGGTTTCGGCGAATCACGCGGAACAAAACTCCATTTCATCCCCGTCGGAAAACCCGCACCGCCGCGACCGCGAAGTGCCGATTTTTTAACCTCATCAATAATCTCATCCGAAGACATATCCATCGCCTTCTTCAAAGATTTATATCCGCCGTGATCTTGATAAACCTCAAGCGTATGCCCGTCTTTAACGTGCATTAACTTTAATTGTAAAGGTTCGCAACCTATTGCTTTGATTTCCATAAACTTAAATGTTCGGTTTTTCTAAATGTGCAATTTTATTATATCTTCTTCCGTCAAAACCAAATGTAGTCTTAAATTGGGTAGCTGCTGTTGACCAATCAATAGTTATATTGAAATGACCTTTAGTTTTTTCTTTATTTATGTATAAAGAAAATGTATTTGCAGCTAAAACCAAGTCATATTTATTCCCTTTATTCAATAAAATCCAATATGGCGGTCTCATTGCAGTTCTACATTTGCCAACTCTTGTAGGTTCAACAATCACATCAGCTAAACCATCATTATTTAAGTTTATATGTGTAGCTTTGAACCAATTTGTTTTCAAAGAATTTTCCTTGCTATATTTAAGACAGTTTTGGATTTGCACATCTGTTTTCAAAGAATTCAAAATCTTGTTAGATACTTTTACTTCTTTCTTAAATCTGTCTTGAACGTAAAAAGACCTTTGGTAATTCTGTCCAAAAACTAACGATGAATAACTTAAAATAAAAACCAAAAATGCTAGTAATTTCATTTTTCACTCACCAAAATTAACTTGATTGATCTCAAACATTTGCCCCGAAATATTGTCTTCCCAATACCAAACCGCTACCGTACCTTCATTACTGCCATCGCAAGAATGAGATATGTTGACAAGATTTTCTCGACCAATTGTGGTCGCAAATTCAGAAGCCTGTTGGAACAATTTATCCCAAGAATCCCATGAACTTTTGAAAACTTTATACTTCAAACTTGAATTCATAAGTTAGTCCAAGGTTTCCAACATTTTATCAACTTTCTCAATCGTCAAATCTTCGTAATAATCAAACCCAACTTGCAACATCGGAGCAGTTCCGCAACTTCCCAGACATTCAACTCTCGTTACGGTAAATTTTCCGTCAGCAGTAGTTTCGCCCGCTTTAATTCCAAGTTTATCGCAGATATGTCCCGTAATTTCAGGTTCGCCCATAATTCGGCACGAAAGAGTTTTGCAAACTTGAATGTGATGTTTACCAACCTTATGCA
>JBGTHN010000366.1:0-2124 GCA_041746235.1 Pyrinomonadaceae bacterium
AAAGCAACAATAATGACCAGCAAAATAAAAATGTTATCAATACACCGATGATAAAAGTAAGCCGAAACGCATCGGACTTTATAACTTCTTGAAATGTTAATGTTTTTCGTAATTCCGCATTTTGCTGTTTATTATCAGTCTTTTCTATAAAGCTACCTTGATTTTGTTTAGCCACACTATTTTCAACTTCCCAACCTATAAAAAAACCAATCACCAACAACATCTTGACACAAAAGAAAATCAAAATGAAAGTAGCTATGCGATTTGAAATAAGTTGATGAATTCTTTTTAACATCAATTAAGAAGAAGAGAAATTTTTTTGTATTTAGTGGTATATAATCAGGTCGCGTTGGTGATTGGAAGTATATGGGAGAAAAGTGTTGTAAATAATAATTGGAAAAGAATACATTCCGCTTACGTTTAACATTCTAAAAGATTGTTAAACGAATTGCAAGTATTTTACTGTATAAGTTATTAAGTAAAAATTGAGTGAACCTATTTAATTATCCAAATCGTTATATTTCATTTGTGGATTTGAAACTATTGAAATTGTTCCAAAAACCTAACATCGTTTTCAAACAGATGGCGTATATCGTCTATTGAATACATCAAGGCACACATACGTTCTAAGCCGAAACCGAATGCAAAGCCAGAATAAATTTTGTGGTCAACACCGCAGTTTTTTAAAACATTCGGGTGAACCATTCCGCAACCGCCGAGTTCTATCCAACCCGAACCACGACAAGTTCCGCATTTATTTTCTTCAAATTCACCTGTGCCGTCACATTTGAAACAAGAGAAATCAAATTCCGCAGATGGTTCTGTGAAAGGGAAGTAAGCTGGACGAAAGCGAGTTTTGGTTTCCTTACCATACATACTTATCAGCCATTCCGTCACAGTTCCTTTAAGATGAGCCATCGAAATTCCTTTATCAACGCATAAACCTTCGATTTGGTGAAACATTGGAGTATGTGTTTGATCAGGCGTGTCACGACGAAAAACTCTGCCCGGTGCAATAACGCGAATCGGAACACCACGACGTTCCATCGCACGAATCTGCACAGTTGATGTTTGCGAACGAAGAGCAAAACCGTCAGTCGTATAAAATGTATCTTGCGATTCTCTCGCCGGATGATTTGAAGGAATATTCAAAGCATCAAAATTGTAATAATCAGTTTCGATCTCACGATCATCTTCGATCGCATAACCCATCGAAACAAAAATATCTTCAATCCTTTGTCGTAAAAGTGTGATTGGATGAAGATGTCCGACACGGGGGCGATGACCGGGAAGTGTAACGTCAATTCTCTCGCGTTCTGTTTTTGCAGATTCGATAAATTTATTGAGGTTTGCTTCGGTCTCTTCAATCGTCGATTCAATCTTTTTGCCGATCGTTTGAACAAATTTTCCGAATTCGCCGCGTTGTTCCGGTGCAACTCTTCCGATCAGTTTTTTCGCACCCGAAAGTTCGCTTTTTTTGCCCGTGTGTTTAATTCGCTGTTCAGCAATTTCCTTTTGCAGTTTTTCAGCCGCAGAAAGACTTAAACCGTCAAATTTTGATTTAACGATATTTGAAAAACGCTCAAATTCTTGTTCAAAACTTTCTTTGATCTTCTCAACCTGTTTTTTTTCGTCAGACATATTGATTAAAAACTATTTTGATTTATTAGCAGAAACAGTAACACAGACAAATCCAAAAAATCGAACTTGCCTGTGTTTCTTAATTCCGAAGTTAAATAAAATTAACTAAGCAGTTGCTTGTTTACTTTGATTATCCAAAGCGTCTTTTGCTTTTCCGGCAATTGTTTCAAATGCTTCCGGCTGTTTTACCGCAAGGTCAGCAAGGATTTTTCTGTCTAATTCAATTTCTGCAAGTTTCAGTCCGTGCATAAATTGTGAATAACTTAAACCGTGTAATCTTGCTCCGGCATTTATTCGAATAATCCAAAGCCTGCGAAAATCACGTTTTTTACGTTTTCTGCCAACATAAGAATATTGCAGTGCTTTTTCAACTGATTCTTTTGCCGAACGATATAGTTTTGATTTAGTTCCACGAAAGCCCTTGGCTAATTTTAAAATCTTTTTGCGTTTATATAATCTTTTATTACCACGTTTTACTCTTGG
>JBGTHN010000367.1:0-7453 GCA_041746235.1 Pyrinomonadaceae bacterium
ATGCCCGAAGAACTTAGATCGTGCGTTTGTCCGGTGATCGAAAGATCTCTGACAGGCATTTTTAAACTGCCTGTATTTCTGTCCGGTTCAAATGTAACCTTTATGGGCAATTTCATTTCGCGGCGACGTGCAACCACACGCTTACTCATTGATTTGCTAAACTTTGTAGCTAATTTACGTATCATTATATTTATTGTAGAAAAATTTTCTTTTATCGTCGAAACCTTGGGGGGTTTCGGCGTATTATATGGATTTTTATCTCAAAACACAACAATAAAACAAAGATTTAAACAATTTTTATTCAAATATTATCTAGTTTTGAAGAGTTTTTCCATTAAAATCTTTCTCAATAAATTCAGGCTTCTTTTCTCTGGTAACTTTATATGCAAATGAAAGTTTTCCTGTTTTTCCATATTTAGCAGGTGTTGCCAAAGCCGTGTAAAGAGTGTTGTCTTCCTTTAACGCAATATCGTATTTATAGCCCGTTGTTATTGAACCTAACGCATCTTTCGGGACAAAACCTTTTTCAACAAGTGTTTGCAGATCTGCAAATCTTCCGTTATTTTGCATTTGATATATCATCTGTGCTTTGGTAATTCTTTCAAGCATTGCTTTGGCTTCATCGTGATGCACGTCCATACGTAAAGCAAAGAAATAATTTTTTCCTTCTTTTTTCGCACGTTTTTCGCCTTCATCATCGGCAACCAACACGACCCAAAAATCTTTTTCCTTGCGAAGTTTTATTTCCTGCACCTTTATACTTTCATCTTCTTCATCCTGCATTTTAATTGTTACGGTTGCTTTGTCGCCCGAAATTATTTCGCCGTTTATTGGTAATTTTTCGGGAACGCTCTGAGCCAAGAATCCAAAATCTACACCGAGTTCACTTAACTCACTGTCGTTCAATCCCTCAATTGCCGGACGCAAATTTGTTAAAGCAATCGCATCACGAAATTTTTTCTCGTGAAGTCTTTGATAAAAAACCTTGACTGTATCGGCAGGTGAATTTTCCTTAAAATCAATTAAAGCACCATTCGGCAAAACTTTATCATTACCGGATTTGTCGGACGAACTTGTTCCCGGATTATTTACAGCAATTTTGGAATCGGCTTTGAGGCTTTCGCTTTTAGCTTTTGTTCCGCAACCCGCGAAGAATGTAACAACAAAAATTACCAATCCAATTGCTATCAGAAAATCAAGACGAATGTCATTTTTTTGCATTTTTAGCTCCTGTGTGTCGGAAGTTGGAAATGAGTTTTGAAAGAAGTTTAGAAGTTATAAATTGTAGTATTTTTTCGTAGGAAAACGTGCAGGATAAAAAATTTCGGCACGCTTGAAACATTATAGCGTGCCGAGTAAAAAAGGTAAATAGTAAATTTGTTAATTAGGCAGATTCAGGTCGAAATTTGTTTTGAGAAATCTCCAAAAGTCATTGAATTGTTAAAACTGATAATATTATAAAAACTTCGCTTTTTTTAGATTTTCTAGATATTGAAAACTCAAACTTTCCCAATAGTTTTGAAATAGTCTAAAATCAATAAAAACATTTCCGATACTTAAAATTTAATATATGAACAGAAACATCTTTTTTGCACCTATTTTTCTTTGCGGAATTTTTTTGCTTTTGTCCTTTTCAATACTTGCACAAAACAATGTTCCCGAACCGCGAGTGGCTCTTGGATTTACGCCCGGTGATGATTATAAATTGGCGAGCTGGTCGAGAATTGTTGATTATTTTCAGAAACTTGATGCCGCATCAGACCGTGTGATTTTTAAAGAGATCGGAAAAACTACGCAAGGCAAGCCTTTTACTTACGCACTTATTTCTTCACCTCAAAATTTAAAAAGATTAAGCTATTACAAAAAAATAAATGACCAATTAGCCGATCCGCGACTTATTAAACGCAATGATAAAGCTGCCGAAACACTCATCAAGCAAGGAAAAACATTTGTTCTGATAACTCACGGAATTCATTCTACCGAAGTTGGTTCGACGCTTTCTTCAATGCTGATCGCTCATAAACTTGCTTCTTCAAACGATGCGGACATAAAGAAAATCTTAGATGAAACGATCATCATTATTGTTCCGAGTTTGAATCCGGACGGCGTTGATATTGTTAAAGAATGGTATGACAAAACTTTGGGAACACCTTATGAAGGAACTTCGCCGCCCGAACTTTATCAGAAATATGTCGGACACGATAATAATCGAGATTGGTATGCCTTCACACAAGTTGAAACACAATTAACGGTCGAGAAAATTCACAATGTCTATCATCCGCAAATCGTCCACGATATCCATCAACAAGGCTCTAACGGTGCGAGATTATTTCTTCCGCCGTATGAACCGCCGGTTGAACCGAATGTTCCACAGGAAATTATCGAAGGTTACACCGAACTCGGAACTTATATGGCAAAGGAACTGCGAAAAAAAGGTTTTGAAGGAATCACGACCAACACGACTTACGACGCTTGGACACCCGCGAGAGCATATTCGCATTATCACGGCGGCGTGCGAATTTTATCCGAAACAGCTTCGGCAAATCTCGCTTCACCGATCGAAGTAAAATTCGACGACCTGCGAAAAGGTCGCGGTTTCGATTCCAAGCAAGAATCGGAAAATTTCTCGCCCGTCTGGAAAGGCGGAAAATGGGGAATGCGTGATATTACAAACTATATGACTTCCGCCGCCTTCCAACTTATGACTCACGCCGCCGAAAACCGCGAAACTTGGTTGAAACGATTTTATAAGATCGGCAAAGACGCGACACGACCTCGTAAAGATGGCGAACTGAATGCGATAATTTTACCTTTTCCAGAAGTAAATGAAGAAAATGTGCCATCGGAAGAATATTTTCGCCGATCAGAACTAATAGATATTTTGGATAAAGCAGGTGTTGAATTCAAAGTAACTGATGAATTTAAAATTGGAAATGAAAAATATCTTGATAGTTCGCTGGTAATACAAATGGCTCAACCTTATGGCGATTTCGCAAAAGCAGTGCTGTTAAAACAAGAATATCCAAATTTAATTGATGATGAAGGAAATCCAATTACTCCGTATGATGTAACCGCTCACAATTTGGCACTTTTGATGGATGTTACAGTTCAACCAATTTATAAAAACTTTAAGTTCAAATCAGTAAAAGTTGGTCGTGGTTATGGTCGTGGTTGTGGAAGCGGAAGCGGTTCTAGTGATGGTTCAAGTGGAAGAAAATTTAAGGGTCTTCCTAGTGATGTAATTTATCGTTCTAGCATTCCGTCAATGGATGAAGGTTGGACTCGTTGGGTAGTTGAAAATGAAAAAAGATTCTTGAATGGTTGTGGAAGTGAATATAAAACCACGACAAATCAAGAAATTTTAACAGGAAGGTTTGCAAGCAATTCAGTAATTTTCCCCGACCAATCGCCGAATCAAATCTTAAACGGCTACAAAGAAGGCTCAATGCCGAAGGAATACACGGGCGGACTTGAAGGAAAAGGTGTTGAAAATCTCAAGAAATTTGTCGAAGACGGTGGAACGCTTGTTTTCTTAAATCGCTCGTCGGATTTTGCCATCGAACAATTTAATTTGCCTGTTAAAAATATCGCTAAAGATTGGGAAGAAAAAGATTTTTATATTCCCGGTTCGATACTGCGAACAGAGTTAGACACTTCGCATCCGATCGCCAAAGGAATGAAAAAAGAATCAATCGCGTGGTTTGAACGTTCGCCTGTTTTTGAAGTTACGGACAATTCCCGCGTCAAAATCATCGCCAAATATCCTTCAAAAGCAGAAGATATTCTACTTTCAGGATGGGCTTTGGGAAAAGAAAAGATCACAGGAAAAGCCGCGTTGGTCGAAGTTTCGATGGGCAAAGGAAAGATCATTCTATTCGGCTTCCGTCCGCAATATCGCGGTCAATCGCTAGCGACATTTCCATTACTTTTTAATGCAATTTCGAGATAATTTTAGCCACGAATTACACTAATAACACGAATGAAGAAAGAAATAATTTACAAAGAGCTTTCTTATGAGATCGTTGGATTGGCGATGGAAGTTCATACTGAATTGGGTTTTGGGTTTCTTGAGAAAGTTTATGAAAATGCTTTGATGATTATGTTTGAAGAAAATAATATCAAAGCCGAACAACAAGTTCCGATTAAAGTTCTTTTTCACGAAAGAATTGTCGGCGATTATATTGCTGATATTTTGGTTGAAGATTCAATCATTTTGGAATTAAAAGCAATTGATAGATTATCGCCCATTCACAAAGCTCAAACTTTGAATTATCTGAAAGCAACCAATCTAAAACTCGCAATGCTTCTCAATTTTGGTAAATACAAACTTGAATATGAACGATTGGTTTATTAGCCACAAATTACACAAATAGCACGAATAAAAAGAATTGCTTCATTGAGTTTTATATTAGAACCTGAATTTATAATTTATTTTGCGGTCATAAAAAGTTTTAAAAATTGTCTTCTCTTATTCGTGCCATTCGTGTAATTCGTGGCTAAAACCCCACTTTCCGATTTTTGGAACTTACGATATATTCATTTTCGTAATATATTATAGATACGCACTTCTGAAACTTGGGTTTTTACACTTTTTGATCTTTTGGAGGCGTAAACAAAATGAACAACTTACTCTTAATCTTTTTGGTTACAGGCGGAATCGGATTTATGTTTCTGATGATCTCGCTTATCATCGGCGATCTTTTTGAAGTGTTGGACTTAGATTTCGATTTTGACTTCGACGGTGGTGGCGACATCGGTATTCTTGATAGTCGTGTAATCAGCGTGTTTCTGACGGCTTTCGGCGGAGTTGCAGCAATTACACTTTATCTCGGTTTCGGCGGAATAATTAGTGCTATTGTTGGTTTAACAAGCGGTCTTACTTTCGGCGGATTGATTTTCGCATTCGGATATTTTTTGCATACTCAACAGGCTTCAAGTTCGGTAGCGGAAAGAGATCTGATCGGACGCACGGCAAAAGTTATCGTCGGCATACAGCCAAACAGCATCGGACAAATTTCCTGTGTAATCGGCGAAGAAAGAGTCGAAAAGATCGCCAGAACTCGTGATGGCGAAGCGATCAGAGTAGGCGAAACGGTGTTTATCGAAGAAATTTCGGGTGATTCCTTTATTGTCAGCCCAATGGATGGATTTGCAATTTTAGAAGATTAAGTTTGAGCATATAGCAAAATTAACATTTAATATCGTCAAGTTTATTATTTCACAAAGTTTTTATAGGAAAAGCGTAGAATGCTTTTAATAATGTTCTACCTAGAGGTTTCAGCCTTGCCAAAAACGCAAGCGTATTTTAGAGGTAAATTAAAATGTTTGGAGAGTTAGGAGTACTTGTAATTGTTGCACTATTTGTTGCAGTTGTCGTCGCAATTTTAGCAGCACTTTGGATGATCAGCGGTTTCTATATCAAAGTTTCGCCGAACAAAGCGGCAGTTATTTCAGGTAAAAAGCGAAAATTAGCTGATGGAACTTATGTTGGTTATCGGCTTGTTCGCGGTGGTGCAACACTTGTTAAACCGTTTCTTGAAAAGGTTGAATACCTCGATCTCAATGTTATTACCGTTCCGCTTTCGACTTCTCGTGCTTATACGATGGAAGGTGTTCCGGTTTCAGTCAAAGCCGTTGCCAACATCAAGATCAAAGGTGATGACACTTCGCTTCGTGCCGCTTCTGAAAGATTTCTCGGAATGCCGCAACAGGAATTTCATCAACTCGTTTTCCAAACGCTTGAAGGACACTTACGGGCGATTTAAGGAAACTTAACGGTTGAGGAAATCAACAACGACCGTCAGACATTTGCTCAAAAGTTGTTAACCGAAGCGGCGGGCGATCTTGAAAAAATGGGCATCGGACTCGATGCTTTGACGATTCAGGAAATCGCCGATGAAGAAGGTTATTTGGATGCACTCGGTAAACGCAGAACTGCGGAAGTTAAACGCGATGCTGAGATCGGTGAAGCGGAAGCCAAACGCGATTCAAAAATAAAAGCATCGCTCGCATTGCAGGAAGGTGAAAAAGTTCGGCTTGCAACTGAGGCACAAATTGCTCAATCAAATCGCGAAACTGAAATTCAAAAAGCACAGGTTGCGGCGGAAATTGAAAAAGAACGTGCGAAAGCCAGACAAGCCGGACCGCTTTCGGAAGCACAGGCAAAACAAGAAGTTGTCGCTGAAGAAGTTCGCATCGAGAAGATCAGAACGCAGGAACAAATTGCAGTTCAAGAGCAAGAAGTGTTGCGTAAGGAAAAAGAACTTGAAGCAACTGTAGTAAAACAAGCGGAAGCCGATCGAACAGCATCGGTATTGCGTGCAAAAGGTGCTCAAGAATCACAAATCTTGGAAGCCGAAGGTCGCAAACAAGCGGAAATTGCCAACGCCGAAGCAGAAGCACAAAAACTGCAACGAGAAGGTGAAGGTCGTGCAAAAGCGGTCGAAGCAGAAGGACGTGCAGAAGCTGAAAAAATTCGTGCATTGGGTTTAGCTGAAGCCGAGAAACTTGAAGCGGCTGGACTTGCCGAAGCAAAAGCCACCGAAGCACAAGGTTTGGCGGAAGCGAGAGCGATCATGGAAAAAGCTGCGGCTTGGAGAGAATTTAACGATGCGGCTCGTCTGCAAACGATTTTGGAAAAATTACCCGAAATCATTTCCTCATCTGCACCTGTTTTCAGAGCAATTGCCGAACCGCTCGGTTCAATTGATAAGGTCGTAATGATTGACAATGGCAACGGTGACAACAACGGAAACAGTTCGGGACTTAATCGCTTTGCCGAAACGAGTCCGAATATGATCTTCGGCTTATTGCAAAAGATGTCGGCGTTAGGCATAAGTCTTCCCGAAATTCTGTCGCAACTCGGTGTTGAAACAGACGAGAACGGTGGGCTTAAACTTTCAACCAACGGTGATTCAAAAAAAGATGAGCCGAGAAATGTTAGTCCCAAAATGGAAGAAACAGAAAAGGTGAAAAACGCCAAAACTGAATTTGAAAACAATAATAACGAATAAAACGAAATGCGGGCATCTTGCCCGCATTTTCCCATTTATAAGAAAATGAAAAGCTCTTTTTGGATCATACTTGGTTTTATTGCCATCATCCTCAGCACGATCTTTCCCGTTTTGGGATTGTATTGGGGTTATCAATCTTTTTTATCGGAAATAGGTTCTTCCCAAGAACTGATCGGAAGTTTCGGAGTAAAGTTTTTTATTATCGGTGCAATCAGTCAAATTTTATTTTGGGGCGGAATTATATTGGCGACATTTGGTTTGATTAAATACTACAAAGAAAAGTAACTGTTCTCCCGCATCGGCAGGGAATGTCAAACCGTCGTTTTTATACTTTTCTAAGTTGACTAAATCCTTTGCCCTCACTATAATTTAGAGTTTTCGACTGGTGAAAAGAAATTTCACCGATACACGAAGGAGATTATAGCAAAAATGAGTTACGC
>JBGTHN010000368.1:0-7812 GCA_041746235.1 Pyrinomonadaceae bacterium
GTAGAAAAGGTAAATATCACAACGCTTTCCACCGAACGCAAAACGCCGGAAGAACAGCCGACCAAAGAAAATTTCCAACGTGCGATTGCCGAAATTGCCAAAAAAGCGAGACCCGAAGATATTGTCGTGATCTATCTCGCAGGTCACGGCGTAACTTTGGGAACAGGCACGGACACATATTTTTATCTGACCAAAGAAGCCCGTTCGACCTCGAAAACGGATTTGGAAACAAACTTTCAAACCGTCGCTATTTCCAACGCCGAATTGATCGATTGGCTCACACCGAACAAATACGATCCAAACGACATTTACATCAAAGCCTTAAAACAAGTCGTTATTCTCGACACCTGTTCTGCCGGAAATTTTGCCCGCGAAGATTGGAAAAAAGACCGCGATGGTTTAACCGGCGATCAGATTCGGGCGATGGAATTCTTAAAGGATAAAACCGGAACATTCGTTCTGATGGGCAGTGCCGCCAACGCCGTTTCTTATGAAGCGAACAGTTATAACCAAGGGCTTTTGACCTTTGCTCTGCTCGAAGGAATGAAGGGCTTTGCATTACAAAAAGCGACGGAAAATATTGATATTCGCCTGCTTTTCGATTACGCCGAAAAGCGTGTCCCCGAACTCGCCAAAGCCGTCAGTCTGGAACAACGTCCTGTTATCAAACAACCTTCTGGAAACACATTTGTCATCGGGCAAATAACCGACGTAGAAAAGAAAAACATAAAACTCCCGCAACCAAAACCGATGCTTCTACGTCCGCTTCTGACCAATCCCGAAACAGGTGACGACGATCTAAAACTGATTCCCGCCCTGCGAAAAATGTTCGATGCCGAAAGCAGTTACGAAGTGGTCAAACAACGCGGCGAAACCGAACCGATCTTGATCTACATTGATGACGACAGTTTTCCAAACGCCATCCGCGTAACGGGAACTTACTCGGTCGAAGGCGAAAACATCCGCATCAAGGCATTTCTCAGACGTGATAACAAAACCATCGCAACTCTGCCCGAAATTTCGGCTGACAACAAGGAAAAAGTTTTGGACGAATTATTAAAAGTCGTGCGGGCGGAATTAGCAAAAATAAAGTAATAAAAGAATTGGATGCCTAATTCTGTTATTGAAAAACTAAACTCTCAATTTGGAGAAAGTTATGAAATATAAAGTCCGAAAAATTGCAATTTTAATGATGATAGTTGCGATCTTTGTTGCCGCGAAAGCACAGGAAAAAGTTGATCCAGATAATCAACCCCCAACTTTAATTGTTCAGACCGGACATTCTTCGGCAATAAAAACTCTTTGGTTCTCGGCTGATGAAAAAAATCTTATCAGCCAAAGCGATGATCGAATCATCATTTGGGATGTCAAAAACGCGGGAGTTTTACAGTCAATTGAAAAGCAAACTATCTATGAACTTTCGGCTCAATCTGGAATTTTAGTAACTTCGGATTTGGGCGAAAACAAAACTTTTTGGGAAATAAAAACGGGCAGAAAACTTTATCGTTTGGAAGATGAAAAAGAATGTGCATTTAATCTCAGCGGAAAATATCTAGTTTGTCAGAATAATAAAAATTTGATAACAGTCAGAAATCCTGTAAATGCTGAAATTTTGCGTAAGTTTGATCTAGTTGACCGAGATGTTTCGACATTCGCGTTTGGTTGGAATGACACAATTCTCATCAGCAGTTTGCCGAAGGACGAACCAAAGGAAAATGAGCCGCGAAATTTTTTGGAAGTTTATGAAATAAAAACAGATGAACCTGTTTTTTCGCTCAACAATCAAACTCATTGGGGAATTAGCGATGATGGAAAATTACTTGTATCGAAAAATATTGAAGATACTCTGAAAATTTACAATCTGGCGGATAAATTCAAAGAAATTTTCACGGAAAATAAAATTAGCGATTGGAAATTTAGTTCCGATAACCGATACATTTCCACCTCTAAAGAAGGTAAAACGATCAATGTTTGGGACATTGCTACGAAGCAAATAAAATTTACGAAAGAAGTTCAAAACTATAACAACGTCTATTTCGTGCCGAACAATAAATTTGTCTATTATTCCGAAGATGAAAAAATTTATATTCACAATCTCGAAAAAGGTGTCCAACAAATAATAATTGAAGGTTATCTTGATAAATTCAGTCCTGACGGGAAATTTGTAACCGTTGGTAACTACGTAAATGACCAAAAAAGAACCTTTTCGATGTGGAACGTGGAAACTAAAAAACTTGTTTTCAAAACTCCCGAAACGGAAAATTACGTTAATTATGTGGGGTTTAGTAATGACGGCAAAACATTAACGGCAAATTATAATTTGGAAGGTTTTAGTTTTTGGGACACACAAACGGGAAAAGAAAAAACAATTTCGCTTAAAGATGAAGTTATCGCACCGACTGTAGATATTGATTCACCATTAACGCCGCCAAGAATGTTGATAAACAGAACTGTCGGTTCAAATACAACAAGTAAAAAATTAACTATTTATCTAACCAAAGATAACAAAAAATTATTGGCTGAAAGTTTCAACGATTATGATACGGAAAATCGGATTAAATTTATCAATCAAGATAGAACTTTGGTTCGCGGTTTAGAAAATGGTGTTGTAGGTTTTTGGGACGTTTCCGATGGGAAAAAAACTTTCACACTTGAAAAACACGCTTCACCGATTCGGGCTTCGGTATCGGAAGATAAAAAAAGTTTGTTGATAGAAGACGGATATTTTGAAAAGGTTTGGAATTATCAAAACGGCGGATTTTCAGAAATCAAAGAAGCTGTTGATCCGATTTTAGGCAATATTTATGGATTGCCGACGGAAGAAAATACAGATGATTCAGGTTCAGCATACGATATATACGATTGGGATTTTGTTGATAGAGAAAACCAACCCGGCGTTTATTATCTCAAGGACAAAAAGACTCAAAAAACTATATTTCAATTCGATAAAGTTTCAGATTGTGAGGTTAATTACGAAGGCACATTATTTGGTTGTTACAGATATTTGGAAGGCGATGAAGAACAATTAACAGCAGAAATTTATGACATTAAAACCAAAAAACTACTTTTTCAAATTCCCGAAGCCATAGATAATTACGAATTTGAGAATGGTTTGTTTAAGGTTGATGATAATCGAATCTTTGTCGAAAGATTAGACAAAACCAAAACGGGTTATGAAAGGTTTGAAAATAGCCGTTTGGAAATTTGGAGTTTGGCAGGCAAACCCGTTTTTGTAACGGAAAGCGGTCTCAATGATTATCAACTTGATGACAATACTGAAAATTTAGTTTTGGGTTTTGATGATCGTCTGGAATGGCATAATTTGAAAACCGGCAAAGTAAAAGATTTTGTTTTTCAAGGTGATTTTTATATTTCGCTTGAAAGAACAAATCCGATAGCGAGTCCGAGCGGAAATCATCTGGTGTTGACATCTGAAGAATACGAAAATCGAATCTATGTTTGGAACAATGTAACGGGCAGAATCTTTTGGCGGACGGAACATTCGGCAAAAATTATCAGCGTTGAATTTAGCCCGGACGAGAAATTTTTATTCACGGCGGGCGAAGACGGCACAGTTCGAGTTTGGGATATTTTTAAGGAAAAACTCGTATTGACTTTGATTCCGCTTGATGAAAAAGATTGGGTGGTTGTTGATGCTGATGGACGTTTTGACGCTTCGGAAGGTGCGGCAAAGTTGATGGAATGGCGTGTCGGCAATGATTCGATCTCATTTGAGCAATTGAAGGAGCGATATTACGAACCGAATTTGTGGCAGAAAATTTTGGGTTTCAGCAAAGAACCTCTGCGGGATGTTTCGGCTTTGAAAAATGTTTTGTTACCGCCGGAAGTTATAATTGAAAGTCCGACGAAACAAAATTCGAGTGTTCGCAATGTGCGTCTGAAAAACAAAGGCGGCGGCATCGGGCGTGTCCAGGTTTTTGTCAACGGACGCGAATTTATTGAAGATGCGAGAGATGAAAAATTAAAGGCGAATCCGAATGTTCAAGAATATGTTTTGTCGTTTGATCTGAAAAATGCTCCTGTTATTACAGGCGAAATGCCGGATGTTAAAGTCGTCGCTTGGAACTTTGACAAAAACGCCAAAGAAAAATATCAGGGATATATTTCCAGTCGCGGCGTGGAAGTTTTTTATATTCCAGAAGATGAAAAACCCATTGAACCACCGACGCTTTATGCGATCATCGGCGGCGTTTCCGATTACAAGGGCAGCGAATTGGATTTACGTTATGCCGCTAAAGATGCCGAAGATATGTTCAAGGCTTTGCAGATCGGCGGAAAAAATCTGTTCGGCGTGGACAAGATCAATTTGAAATTATTGGCGACGGGCGAAAATCCAAATGCTATTCCGCCGACCAAAGAAAATTTCCGCAAGGCTTATGAAGAATTTGCCAAAGTTGCCAAACCTAACGACATCTTTTTTGTCTATCTTTCGGGACACGGCATCACGCTCAGTTTCGGAAGCGACACATATTACTATCTGACGCAGGAAGCGACGACCACCGACAAACAGCAACTCGGCAAAGACAGCGAACTTTTGAAAAGTTCGACGATCAGCAGCGAAGAATTGACCGCTTGGCACAAAAGCGTCAAAGCTTTGAAACAGGTTTTAATCCTCGATACTTGTGCCGCCGGTGCGTTGGGAAACGAATTTAAAATTGTCGAGAAAAAAGACCTATCCACCGATGCCAAACGTGCGTTGGAAAATATGAAAGACCGAGTTGGTTTCCACGTTTTGATGGGAAGTGCGGCGGATGCGGTGTCGTATGAAGCCTCACAATATGGACAAGGTTTGCTGACTTATTCGCTTTTGGAAGGAATGAAAGGTGCGGCACTTTTGGAAGATAAAAAGGTTGACATCAGCAAATTGTTCAACTATGCGGCAGATCGCGTTCCGCAACTCGCCAAAAATATCGGCGGCATTCAACGCCCCGAAATTCGTGTCCCCGAAGGCGGTGCAAGTTTTGCCATCGGTTTAATACGCGACGAAAACGATAAAAAATCAATCCCTTTGGCGAATGTCAAACCTCTGATCTTGCGTCCCGTTCTGCAAAACCGTCAACTCGGTTTCGACAATCTCAAACTGACAACGCTTCTGCGTGATGAAATCCGCGAAGCAAGTTTTATCACCGAACGCGGCAAAGACATCTCGACGATGGTTTTCGTGGACACTGACGAAATGCCCGACGCGATAATTCCGGCGGGAAATTACATCATCGAAGGCGACAAAATAAAATTTACGATCAATCTAGTCCGCAACAACGAAGCCGTCAAAACCTTTGAAGTCGTAGGCGATAAGAACGATTTAGCAACGACCGTCAAGGCTTTATTTGAAAAAGTTTCGGAAGAAATTAGAGGTTTGTCGCCGTAATTTGAAGATGTTTTTTTGCCGCAGATTAACGCGGATGTGGTTGATAAGTAATTTAAAAATCTGTGTTTATCTGCGTCCATCTGCGGCTAAATAAAAAATGGAGTGAAATCTATGAAAATCAAAAAAATCATTTTAATAATCCTTGCGATTTTCGCATCAACCTTGCATACCGATCCTCAGGAACTCAAACTCGAAATTCTCAACGGACATTCGGGCGGCGGCGTTTTGGCGGTTGCGGTTTCAAATGACGGAAAGTTTGCCTTGACCGGAAGCACGGACAACACGGCTTTGCTTTGGGATTTGGAAACGGGCAAACAATTACGCCGTTTTTACAGACAAACCGATGACAACCGCTTCGTCGGACACGAAGACGCGGTGAGTGCGGTTGATTTTTCAAAAGACGGCAAATTTGTTCTGACCGCAGGTTATGACGGTTCGGCACAACTTTGGGAAACCGCCACGGGCAAACAGATAAGATATTTTAGTGAATATAAAAACGGCGTGCGAATCGGACATTCCGGCAAGATCTTCTCCGCCAAAATCTCACCCGACGGCAAATTCGTCGCCACCGCCGGAGAAGACAAAACGGAACGCATCTGGGATTTAGAAACGGGCAAACAATTATTTCAACTCAACCACGAAGGTCGGGTTAATTCAATTGCATTTTCGCCCAACTCAAAATATCTGCTGACAGGTGGCGAAGACAAAATTGCTCGTCTTTATTCAACTGAAACTGGTAAGGAAGAAAAGCAATTTGCCGGACACAAAGAAGTAATATTGTCAGTTGCTTTTTCGCAAGACGGCAATCAGATTCTAACGGGAGGCTTTGATAATACAGTTCGTTTATGGAATGTATTATCAGGTTTTCAGATTAAGAAATTTGAAGGGAAACAAATAACAGATGTAGGAGATGATGCATTAATACTTTCAGTTGCTTTTTCACAAAATGGAAGAAAAGTTTTAGCTAGTGATATTAAAAACGGATTGTATATTTGGGAAATTGATACTGGTGAAAAAAGCCTTCTAGAGGGTAGAGATATAGACCTTATAGCAACAACGCCTGACGCTAATAAAGTCTTAATTGCCTCGATGAATAATACTACATCTGTATTAGCTGATATTAAAGAAAAGAAAGTTATTCAAAGATTGGAAGGTAAATCTGCCTCTGTTGATAATCTTTCAGTTTCTCCCGATTTTACTTCAATTCTAACTGGTGGAAAAAATGGTTCTACAGGATTATGGGGAGTAAAGTCTGGACAAATGACGCAATGGAAACTTAAAGAGCAATGGAAGATTATTGAAAAACAAAGTGTTCCAACTTTGAAAGATAAAGTAAATAATGCTCCATATTTCATTTGCGGTTTTGATTCTGAGGAATCTAGTAATGACATACTAAATACAAAAGAAGTTTTATTCTCACCCAATGGAAATTATTATCTTTATACTATTGATACGCACTTAATTTTACAAACTTTTAACAATAACAATCAGACAACCCCCATAAATTTAGTCGAACATCAAAGTTGTATTTCAGCTTTAGCAATTTCTAATGATGGAAAATTCATTATCAGTGGAGATCGCAGTGGAAGAGTTTGTATATTAAATTTAGAAACAAAAAAGGGATTTTGTTATACAGCATACGAAAGAACAGAAGACCGTGTGGAAACGATTAATTCTATTGCCATTTCGCCGGACAATGAAACTATCTTGACCGTCGCAGAGGGAGACAAAACTTTACATTTTTGGGATGCAAAAAATGGTAAAGTGAAGCGAATAATCAAAGATTTTCTCGCACCTGTTTGGAGTGTCGCTTTCTCGCCCGATGGAAAAACACTTGCAACGGCCTCGGGTGGTGAAGTTGATATGAATACTGTCGGCATCAGTAATGCGATAAAAGCTAACAGCATACGTTTATGGGATGTCGAAAGCGGAAAGGAAATCGGAAGTTTTGGTGGAGACCGAAAAGCTCTCATTGAAAAAGTTCATGGGTATAAGTCGGTTGCGTATTCACCTGACGGAAAATTTATTGCAGCGGGGAGTTTTAATGGGACGGTTTGGATTCGGGATAACGAAACAAAAGGAGTGCAACGATTTGAAGGACACACCGACGCAGTAAATTCCGTTAAATTTGCCAAAGATGCTAAAGGCAGATTGCTGGTTGTTTCCGGCAGTTCGGATTCGACGACGCGGATTTGGAATGCGGCGACGGGTGAAGAAATTTGTGCGTTGGTTACATTCCGAGATGGTAATTGGGCGGTTGTGCAAACAAAAACCGGGCGTTATGATGCACCGAATGGCGGCGAGATCGAAGGGATTCAATGGGTTTTCGGCAACGAAACTATTGCACTTAATCAACTCAAAGATATTTATTACACACCGAATTTGTTGCCGCGTCTGCTCGGTTATAATGCAGAACCTCTGCG
>JBGTHN010000369.1:0-2007 GCA_041746235.1 Pyrinomonadaceae bacterium
ACGCAAAAATTCTTGATTCATCGCCAGATATTTGTGAGATTTCCGAACTTTCTACACCTGCTGACGGTTATTGGATTGACCGTCTGATCACGGCTTGCACAAGGGAAAGCGAATTGAACAACGAAGCCTCATTTATACGTCAGGCGTTGAGTGCTTCGCTTCGTGCATTTGCGAATGATGCAAAGACTTTTGTGATGTTTGATAATCTTGAAGGCATCGAAAACCTATTGGGCGAAAGCGATATTTTTGAAGATTTGAAGGAAATTTTTAAGCATTCAAATGTTCCGTTTGTATTTGGCGGAAAGAGGCGTTTTGTCTTAAAGACAATGTTGACGGGGAACACGAAACTGCATAAAGCGGAGATTTTGCAATTAAATCCGTTGACCTTTGAGAATAGCGGAATTTTGGTTGAACATCTTGCCAGAAAAAACGGCGTAAATATTTCTGAACAAACACGCGATTTAATTGTTCAACAATTTAAAGTTAGTCCGATATTTATTAGGAACATAATCGAAACATCTGCTGAAAAAGACACCAATTTAAATACTTTTCAGGATGTTGAAAAAGTTTACACTAAAGAACTTTTCGGCGGAAGAATTAAGGGGTTTTACGATTCGATCTTCGACGAGATCATTCCGAACATTGAAATTCAGAAACGATTTATCAGTCTGATCTACAACGCTTTAACAGTCGAAAAAGAAAAAGTCCCGCTTGAATCTTGGAAAAAGCATTCCGGTTTAACGGAGACGGAATTTTATCGTGTGATGAAATTGCTCAATGCTAATGAGATTCTGACGGTTTCGGCAAATATGGTTGAAGCGAATGCGGAAAATGAAGTTTTGTCCGATTATATTATCAAGCGTTTTCGGCTTGAGATTCGTGGTGATCGAAGAGGTTTGGCAGTTGCCGAAACTTTGGCGGAATTCTTGAAAAAAGCACCTTTGACGATGGCGAGGTTTTATCGTCAAAACACGGCAATCGGTTTGCGTGAATTGATGTCAGTTTTTAATTGTCAGGAAATCCCGATCAGTCTGCTTTTTTACGATGTTTTCAAAGAATTGCACAAAGGAAATGTAAAAGAACAGATTCTTGAGGAAATAAAAAACGATCCCGAAAAAGTCCAACTTCCGCAAATCGTCTATACGGCACAAACCGTTGCCGTCTATCCGCAGATCAGCACTCTCACCGAAAGAGAACGTTCGGCGGTCGCACTCGGTTTTGAATCGGCGGATTATACGGACGAAAACGAAATTGTCTGGATCGCGGCGGAGATTGATTCAAAACTTGAAGCAAACGCCGATCTGGCAACCTTTTGGTGTGACCGTCTGGAAATGGTCGCATTGATGTGCGATTTTGCAAATTATCGTCTGTGGCTTATTTCGCCCGAAGGATTTTCGCCGGAAGCGGTGAACATTCTCAATCAAAGAAACGCCGTCGGGTCAAGCCGTCAGCAAATTGAATTATTGGCAAACTATCTTGATGCAAAAGATGTTATCAACGAAAAGGTGAACGAAAATGAGTTTGAAATGGTTATCCCGATGGGCGACGACACCGAACTTATCGCCGCTTATGCCATCGAAGAACTCGCTCGCCGTCATTCGTTCGATACAAAATCCATCAATCAAATAAAAACCGCACTCGTCGAAGCCTGTATCAATGCAACCGAACATTCAAACAGTCCCGACCGCAAAATTTATCAAAAATTCAATATCGAAGATGACAAAATAATCATCACTATCTCCAACCGTGGCTTGCGTTTCAAAGGCAATGAAACCAATGAAATCACACCCAACAAAGGCAGACGCGGTTGGGGATTAAAGCTGATGAAATCCTTAATGGACGAAGTAAAATTCGAGCAAGTTGACGACGGCACAAAAATCACTCTGGTTAAAAATCTTGTGATGGCTTGATTAATTTACCAAAAATATCTAAGTGTATTTCTCTTATTTGAAATAACTCGTCCTCTGTAATGTCCATTTTGGCGGCTCATTTTTTATCTATTATTAT
>JBGTHN010000370.1:0-4910 GCA_041746235.1 Pyrinomonadaceae bacterium
AACTTTCGCAACCGTTTTCTTCGGCTCAGTCTTTTTCGTTTGAAGTATCTGCTTTTTCTTAACAAGAGGATTTTTCTTCGGAGTTGTAACTGCTTTTTTTGTTTTTCGAGTCTGCTTTTTCGGAGTCGGTTCTTTTGTGTTTTTGGGAGTGATCTCACTTACAGATTCACGTTTTTTCGGCGTTGCTTTTTTAGAAACAGTTGTTTTCTTTGAAGTTGTTTTTATCTTTGCCGTAGTTGTTGGTTTAGCTTTTGGAACACTTTTTTTAGCTGTCGAAGTTTTGCCTTTTTTTGCAATAACATTTGTTACGACCTTTTTAGTTTTTGGCGTTGAAACTTTGCCCGTTTTGTTCGCAGTTATCTTTGATTTAGGTTTTCTTACAGTTGTAGATTTTGCATCAGTCTTCTTCGGAGTCACAACTTTTTTGGTTCTCTTTATCGGTGTTTTAGCTAGATTTTTTTTAATTGTTTTAGACTTTACAACCTTTTTCGCCGTTGGCTTTGTTGTAACTTTTGTTTTTGCTTTTGGTGTAGTTTTAGGCTTTCTTGTAACGGAAGTTTTTTTCTTGACAGGCGTTTTAACTGTCTTCTTTACAACCGTTGTTTTTTTTGGATTCGTTGCTTTTGTATCGGTTTTTGATTTAGGTTTTGCGTTTTTCTTTGCAACAACTTTTCTTTTTGGTTTAGCGACAGTTTTGGGTTTAGTTGTAGATTTAACAATAGTTTTCGCAACTTTTGCTTGTGGTTCTGTTTTTTGCTTTGCAACGGTTTTTCTTTTAGGAGTAGAAACAGACTTGGTTGCGGTTTTCGCTGTTGGAGAAGTTTTAGCAACACTTTTACTTTTTTGATTAATAACCTTAGCCTTTGGCTTTGTTACTTTTCGTTTTGTCGCAACGGTTATTTTTTTCTTCGCAACTTTCGGCTTATTAGTTTTTACAGCAGTAGTACTTGAGTGTTTCATATAACACATTGTATCAAATATGAAACGCTCAAACAATTATAAAAAGTTAATTTTTAGTCTTGAAAATATAACGTCTTTCCGACATTGGAATCAAAAATTCTTCAAATTCTATGTTCTTCTTTTTCAATTCTCGTCTAACAGATTCTCCAGCATACAAAATCATTTCTGCACCGTCTGACCATTTCTTTATTTGCTCAACACGCTTGCCGAATTTATCCAATGCACGACACATTATGTATGAAACTTCGATGTTTTGTATTTCCTGAAACTGTTCATTCAGAAGCATTGCACGTTCCCGCAAATCACATTTTCGAATCGCGTGTCCGAGAAACTTCCCTTTTTTCAATTTTGATTCTACCAATTTTCCCATCAAATCTTCTCGAACGATTAAACAAGGAATTGCAGGTAATCCTGCACCTGTTCCGATGTCTGCAAAGACAGAATTTTCGGGTAAAAATTGTAATCCGTAGAGCGATTCCAAAATATGACGAATCGCAAACTCTTCTACGTCACAAGGCGAGACAAGGTGCAATTCTTTGTTATATTGCATCACCAAATCATAATAAACGGCGAGTTGTGATATTTTTTCTTCGGATAATTCCAAGCCGAATTTGGATTGATGTCGGTTGATCGCTTCGATGAATTTCATAATATTGATTTTAAAATAAAAAAGATGCGGATGAGAGGACTTGAACCTCCACGATGTTGCCACCATAGGCTTCTGAGACCTACGCGTCTACCAGTTCCGCCACATCCGCATATAGCGTTAATAAATATACAGTTTTGTTATGAAAATTTACAAGTGAGAATAAAGTTTTACACAACTTCTAGGAAGATACAAAGAATACTAAATGCCAATTACAACTTCCCTCTACTAATTGATTTCACTTTTTCGCTTCCATTTTTTCCTTCAAAGTATCAAGTCTTTTTTGGGCTTCTTCGCCTTCCGATGATTTCGGAAAATTGCGAACGATCTCAAACCATGAATCTCCATCATAATGATAAGATTTTGTTTCAAGGTTGAACAAAAAACTTATGCCGAGTTTGCCATAGCGATCAAGGCTTGGATAATTAAGATAAAAACTGTGGAGCGGAGCTCCCGAAGCCGCCATTTCTCGTCTGTCTAAAGATTTTGCAGCGGCTTTAGAGAGTCTGACCGCTTCTTCCTCCAACAAATCTCCAAGTTGCAAAAGTATTGCGGGACGCAGAGCAGATTTAGGAAAATGCTCCAAAAAAATCATAATTTTATTGATCTGGTCAATGCCATCCGATGCCTGAATTATTTTGAAAAGGCGTTGGTCGTCATTTTTGCGAAAACTTCCGACAATGGCTTCGGCTTGAACCCAGCCAATTGTATTTGGCAAAGCTCTGACACGATAAAAGGTTACACCATCAGCTTCCTTAGTGTTAGTTACAGTAACCTGTCTACCAACGCTCATACGTTGAATTGGTCTGGAGTATAAACTCGGACTAATTCGCAAAACAGAGAGTCGGCGGTCAATTACTATACCATCGTTTCCCGCTGCTTTTTGTGTTGTTGTAGTTTTTTTTGTTTTTACGCTTGAGCGATTTTTTTGTCCATTCGCATCATAGGAAAAAACAAATAGAATTAAAATTAAAGATATAAAAAGTGGGTATTTCATAGTTTGGAAGACCTTCAAATAATTTTATAAAATAGCGAGGGTAGTTGCTAAATTTACAGCAAAATCAAAATTTCTGTTTTGCGTTTTTTATTTTATTTTGCACACCGGCGTGATGAAAATGCGTAATTGCAATCGCAAGAGCATCAGCCGCATCGTGCGGTTCGGGGTTTTTCGTCAACTTTAAAAGCAAGCGAACCATTTCTTGAACCTGTTGCTTTTCGGCATTTCCGTAACCGACAACTGTTTTCTTCACAAGCCGCGGACTATATTCAGCAATTTCCAATCCCAATTTTTCGCCAAGCAAAAGAACCACTCCGCGAACTTGTCCTAACTTCATTGCGACTTGCACATTTTTTGCATAGAACGCTTCTTCGATCGAAATTACATCCGGCTCAAATCTTTTAATAACTTCATCGATACCGTTATAAATTTTCAAGAGCCTTTTGGAAAACACCTGTCGCGGGCTAGATTTTACAGTTCCATAGGCAACACCTTGATATTTCAAGCCATTACCTTCGACAATTCCCCAACCGAGAGTTTGACTTCCCGGATCAATGCCTAAGACTTTCACTTATGAAATTTACTAAAACTTTATTTAAAAAGCAAGAAATAAGTTTATTTCAAATTTCAAATTTCAAATAAATAAACATTTCATTACTAATCAGCCATCGGTCATGTAATTTTTTCAAAGAAACTTATGACATTTTTGGGATCAATAACAAACAAAAACTCTTTAGAAATATGAAATATGAGATTTGAAATTATTCCTCCAATTCATCTTCATCTATATCAAAATTCGCATAGACATTCTGCACATCATCATAATCATCAAGTAATTCATATAATTTGAGCATACTTTGAGCATCCGAGCCTTCAACTTTTACAAAAGTTTGCGGAATCATTGAGATTTCAGCAACTTCTGCCTCGATGCCTGCGTCTTCGACGGCTTTTTTTACGTCTTCAAAGTTTTCTTGAGCAGTGAAAATTTCAAAGTTGTCACCATCTTGTTTTAGATCTTCCGCACCGCCTTCGATGGCTATTTCAAAAAGTTCTTCTTCCGATTTCTGCTTACTATCAACGAGGATATAACCTTTGCGGTCAAACAAATATGAAACCGAACCCGATTCGCCTAAGTTTCCATTATTTTTAGAAAGTAAATGACGAAGTTCGGCAACAGTTCGATTACGATTATCGGTCATTGTTTCAATTAGAATCGCCACACCGCCGGGACCATAAGCTTCATAAGTAATTTCCTCATAGGAAACACCTTCGATCTCGCCTGTTCCACGTTTTATCGCACGGTCAATATTATCGTTCGGCATATTCGCCGCTTTGCCGTCCGAAATAGCTTTTCTAAGCCGCGGATTCATATCGGGATCGCCGCCGCCATCACGAGCCGCTACCGTAATTTCACGAGCGAGTCTGGTAAAGATCTTGCCGCGTTTTGCATCCAACGCACCTTTTTTATGCTTAATACTGCTCCACTTCGAGTGTCCTGACATTTTTTATAAATTCCTTCTTAAAATAGTAGTTATTAAATTGTTAGATGAAATATATCACGCTATATTTGGGCTTGCAAAATTGCGTAAATATTTTGTTTATCCGATGTTGTGATCTGTATTCGTTTAGATTTTGAGGTTTCGCCGCTGATTATTTCAATATCGCTTTTCGATACTTTCAAAGTTTTCGACAAAATTTTAATCAATTCTTTGTTCGCTTTGCCTTCAATCGGAGGAGAAGAAAGTTTTACCTTTAGATCGCCATCAAGTTCACCGATAATTTCGCTTTTTGATGAACGCGGAATCACACGAACATTGAAAATTATCGAATCTTGATTTTCCGTAATTTTGATCAATTACTTAACAAAACTCCGGCAACTGCCATTTGTAAAAAATTTAGCAATAGAAGGACAATGATCGGCGAAAGATCAAACATACCAAACGGCGGAATCAATTTTCTAAAAGGCTCTAAAACAGGATCGGTTAAACGCATTAAAAACAATAAAACTTTATTTGAATATCCAACGATCCAGGATAAAATTATGCGAAAGACAATTAAAAGTGAATAGATTCCCAAGAAACCATAAAGTATTCCACCGACGACTTTTTTGATACTTGCCGTTTGAGCACCCAAAATAACACTGTCAATGGCAAAGAAAAAGTAGAAAAATAATTGCGTTGTAAAATATGCGACAACGATAAATCCCAAAAGTGCGATGAGCGGAGCAATTTTTGTATTGACACGTCTTTCGGCAAGAAACCTTGCGATCGGATAAACAAATTTGTCCGTGAGTTTTTTGATTTTGAA
>JBGTHN010000371.1:0-3872 GCA_041746235.1 Pyrinomonadaceae bacterium
ATCGCTTAAAGCCGTGATGCGTGCGTGTTGGCGGGAAACTTTTGTGTCATTGATACGAACGTCGGCTTCTAAGGCACGTCCCAGAATCACCTCTTTGCGTTCAAGCGGAATCGGAACGGCTAATAAATCCCCGTTTAAAAAAACCAAGGCAGGACGCAAATCTCTATTCGTTCGTTTTCGTGTGGACATATATTAAATATTATTGGGAGGCAGGTAGCAATCTTTGCCGGAATGCTGGATATAGGATAACGCATTTGCGGGATGTTTTGCTAGTAAATTATTCCTTTAGTCTAAAAAAAAACATCTAAACAAAGTTGATTAAACACAAAAGATAATTCATATTTTCAAGAATCGGATGCAGATATTAATCGTAAAACTTAGCAGTATCGGCGATGTCATACACACTTTGCCAACACTCTCCGCAATCAAAAAAGCCTTGCCCGAAGCGGATATTTCGTGGGCGGTTGAAAAACGTGCGGCAGAAATTCTGCGAAACAACTCTTATTTAACTCGTCTCATCGAACTAGATACCAAAGCTCTGAGGCACGAAAGATTGCTTGGGAAGACACTAAGAACTGCACGCGAGCAGTTTTCTGATTTACGTGCTTCGGAGTTTGATTTGAGCATAGATTTTCAAGGACTTTTCAAATCTGCTTCAATCGCAAAACTCTCAAAAACCAAAAAACGCTACGGATTTTCAAAGCGAAATTTACGCGAACCCGCCAGTCGTGTTTTTCTTTCAAAGACAATTGATGTTGAACCAAAACAAAATATCATCTACAAAAATATCGAATTAGCCGAAAAATCTCTGCAAAGGTTTTTGGACGATAAAAACTTTAAACTCGACAAACAAAATATCGAATTTCCAATCTCAACCGACGAAACGCATAAACAAGAAGCGTCAAAAATAATCGAACAAACAGGAAAAAATTTTGCGATACTAAATCCTGCGGGTGGTTGGTGGACAAAACTTTGGGACGCGGAGAAATATGGACAATTAGCCGATAAACTTTGGAATGAACTTGGAATAGTTTCCGTAATTTCAACCGCACCGAACGAAATTGAATTAGCAAAAAAGGCTTTAGCAAATAGCAATTCGAGCAAAATAATTTCTGCAACTCCGAGTTTGAAAGGATTTTATGAATTAGCAAAACAATCAAAAATTTACATCGGCGGCGATACCGCACCGACGCATCTCGCCGTCGCCGCAAAATGCCCCGTCGTCGGAATCTTCGGACCAACCGAATGGTGGCGAAATGGTAGTATTAATCCAAAAGATATTTGCGTCGAACGAAACGACATCGGTTGCCGAATCGACTGCCATCGCCGAACTTGCGACAAATGGATTTGTATGGACATTTCGGTTGAAACGGTTTTTGATGCAATTGAGAAAAGATTAAAATCAATTAGTCACGAAATACGAGAAGAAAAGAAAATCTGTGGTTAAATTCTTCTATTTGTGTTATTCGTGTAATTCGTGGCTAAAAAAACAAACATTCCAAAAACCGAAGGAATAAAATATGCGGGTTCGAAACTGAAACTTCTCCCGCATATTTTGGAACTTGTGAGCAAAACAAATGCGAAAACGGTTTTTGACGGATTTGCGGGAACGACAAGAGTTTCGCAAGCCTTTGCTCAAACTGGTTATAAAGTTATTTCAAATGATATTTCGGTTTGGTCGAAAACTTTTGGAATCTGTTATTTGAAAAATAAGCAGAGCAAAAATTATTACAAAGAAATAATCGAACATCTCAACAATTTACCTAAACAAGAAGGTTGGTTTACGAAACATTACGGCGGTTTGTCTGATGAAAAAAGTTCTAAAAGTTTGGACGGTTTGAAAAAACCTTTTCAGATTCACAACACGCAAAAACTTGATGCGATTCGGGATGAAATTGATAATTTAGATTTGAACGAGATTGAAAAATGCGTTTTACTTACGAGTTTGATTCTGGCGTTGGACAAAGTTGACAGCACGCTTGGGCATCAAGTTTCTTATTTGAATGAATGGTCACCGCGTTCTTATAAAACTTTGGAATTAAAAGTTCCGCAGCTTTTTGAATCATCTGAAGAACACGAAGTTTTTCACGATGATATTTTTGAAACGATCGAAAATGTAGAAGTCGATCTCGCATATTTCGATCCGCCGTATGGCTCGAACAACGAAAAAATGCCACCGTCGAGAGTTCGTTATGCGTCGTATTATCATCTTTGGACGAGTATAATTTTGAACGATAAACCGGAGATATTTGGCAAAGCGAAACGTCGAATTGATTCTTCGGATTTGAAAGCAGGTTCGATTTTTGAAGAATTTCGCAAAAATGACAGCGGGAAATTTATCGCCACCGAAGCGATTGAAACTCTGCTTGCTAAAACGAACGCAAAACATATAATCCTTTCATATAGTTCGGGCGGACGTGCGACGGCGAAGAATTTGTTTGATATTTTGGAAAACGCCGGAAAGATAATTGATTTTGTAAAAGTTGATTACAAACAAAATGTAATGGCGGCGATGCGTTGGACAAATGATTGGATAAGAGAAGCCAAAAAGAAAAATCAAGAATTTCTATTTTTGATTGAAAAAAGGTAAATTCAATTTTCTAAAAAATAGGTAGATTCCGGTGAAAGACATTTACACTAAATATTATTGGGATGAAGGAGATATTCTTTTTTATCATCATTTTCGTGATAATTACGCGATAAAACAAATTGAAATCAGAAAAGACAAAACAATCTTTATATCGGAAGAAAACCCAATTCAAGGTGAAGATATGCTTTACGATGGAAAGTTTGAAGATTTAGAAGTTACTGATGACCAATTTATTACCAAAAAAGAATTTGAAGAAATGTGGAGTAAGAAAACCACTACAAACTAAATACATTGAGTTCTAAAAACAAAAAATTACTACAAAAATTTCGTGTGCCGTTGGGTTTTATATTTGCGGCGGTTTTCCTTGTTTTTGCAAAGCCTACGCCAATCTTTATGGCGGTTGGAATTTCGATTGCGTTTATCGGCTTATTTGTGAGAGGTTGGTCGGCGGGACATATTCGCAAAAATCAAGATTTGGCAGTTTCGGGACCTTATAAATTTACACGCAATCCGCTTTATCTCGGTAGCTTTTTGTTGGGCGTAGGATTTATGATCGCATCGGGCGTTTGGTGGCTTGTTTTACTGTTTATCGTTTTGTTTTTAGGCATCTATTTTCCCGTTATGAGCGTCGAAGCAGATGAGTTGACGGCGATTTTCGGCGATAAATATAAAGAATATGCGAACAGAGTTTCATTGTTTTTCCCATGGTTCTCAGATTACAAATCCGATGGAAAAAAATTTGAAAAGGAACTCTATATGCGTTACCGTGAATATCAAGCAAGTTTAGGCTTTTTGGGTATTTGTGTGATTTTGGCAATTAGAGCTTATTTTTTCTAAAGCAAAATATATGAAGAAAAAACTTTCCCTGACATTTTTGTTACTTCTTTTGTTATGTGCTTCTTTTTCATTTGCACAAAACGTTGAACAAAAGAATCCTTATAATCCTTATAAAGAAGGCGAATCCTTAACTTACGAAGGGAAATATACAAGATTTGGTTTCGCTTTCAGTATCGCTGAAATAAATTTTACTGTTTCAAAATTGCTTGAACCGGAAACTTATTTTGTAAAGACCGAAGCACGTTCAAAGGGAACACTTGTTAGCCTTTTTAATTTCAAGTTTTATCAGCGGTATGAATCCACGATTGACACTAAAGAGTTGCAGATTTTAAAAACCGTTAAACACGACGAACAAGGTGAACGTGTTCGGGACAGCATTGCCGATTTTGATTATGAAACCAAAAAGGTTATTTATGTTGAAAATGATCCGAAAGATCTTTCACGC
>JBGTHN010000372.1:0-7868 GCA_041746235.1 Pyrinomonadaceae bacterium
GCACGAAAATGGAGCGATCTTACAGGATGAAATTGAATTTGAACCGCCGATGTGGTTTTTAGGAATAGCAGTAACACCGATTTTGATTATACCGAAATTGGAGAAAATGTTTGAATATCGCCATAAAGTTACGAAAGAATATTGTGAAAAAGGAGAAGAATAAATGTTAACGCATATTGTCGTTTGGAAATATAAGGATGAAACTAGCGAAGAAACTCGTGAAGAACATCGCAATAAATTAAAGAGTTTGCCGGAGGTGATACCTCATATTTTAAAGTTTGATGTTGGTGCGGATATTTTGCATTTGGATAGATCTTACGATACAGGTTTGGTTGCTGTTTTTCCGAGTCAGGAAGCGTTGGATGCTTACACGGTTCACGAAACTCATCAAGCGGTTGCAAAGATGGGAAAAGAAATTGCGGTTCACGCGGTTTCTGTTGATTTTATTTCTTAAAAGTTACTGACAGTTGCAGAAAGTTGCAGAGTTACAGGTAGTGGCAGAGTTATAAAAAAGTTGCGGTGTTATGGAAATTATCGAAAACTCTGTAACTTAGCAACTATCTGTAAGTCAGTAAACTTTCATAGCAAGCCAACGATTTAAATATTTAGAACATCATAGATTTGCAATAAGCAATTAAATAGATCATAAGCAGGTTTTCAAGGTAAGAGATGAAAAGATTTAAGCAAAGTATATTCAAGATTTCAGTTTTGAGTTTGGCAGTGTTTGCGTTTTCCAACGTGATTTTCGGTCAGACTGTTCAACGCACCTCGTTTGATATTACGAATTATAAGATGGATGTTAATCTTGATCCACCATCGAATAAATTAGATGCGACGGTTGATGTAGATTTTATTCCAAAGGCGGAAACACGCACGATCACATTTGAATTAAACGGTTCGTTGAAGATCGAAAACATTGTGATGGTGAACAAGATTTTGCCGACGGATGCAATTCCTGCGACGGCAGCAAATGCAACAACAGCAACGGTTAAAAAGCCCGCAGATGTTATAAAATCGAATGTAACCTTTATTCAAGACAGAGTTGGTGTCAGCGATCTCGGTCCGACCGTAAGGGTTGATCTCGGTGAAAATGTTCCGGCAAATACAAAAATAACACTTCGTTTTACATATAACGGCATTTTGGTAACTCCCGAAGGCGGACCGCTTTTGACAAAAAGACTTGCCTACATTGGAACGGATGACGGTTATTTAATGTATGCGGCACGTTGGTTTCCGTTTCACGATTACGCGGCGGACAAAGCGACTTCCGATATAACAATCACGCTTCCAGGCACATTTCAAGTCGTCGGACACAGCGACGTTCCCATCGCAAAAGCGGGTGGAAAATATCGTTTTGTTCGCAATCAACCCGGACTTGTTGGGAACTTTACCTATGGTAGATATGCCAATAAAACTCTGCGTTATGCTGATTATCAACTCGATTTTTATACAAAAGCAGGAAACGAACAGATCGTTACCGCATACGGCGAAACGCTCGGCAAGGCTTTGGAGTATTACACAAAAAGATTCGGCACGCCGGAGATGGGTAAGAAATTAATTATTGCTCAGATTGATGATGAAAGTCTTGAATATTATTCGCAGGAAGGAATGCTCTTTTTGGCAAACCGTCTTTTTAATGAAGCGAGAGATATAACTAAAGAACGTCTGCAACGCGAAGCCGCATATCAATGGTGGGGCTTGTCGGTTGGACTAAAAACTTTTGATGATGCGTGGCTTTCACAGGGACTTGCCGAATATAGTGCTTTTTCATTGCGGGAAAGTCAGTTGGACGGACCAAGACTCGACAGCCTCAGACGTGAACTGCTTGAAAAGTCTCTGACCTTTGAACAAACCGCATCTTTAGCGAGAACGCCCGCTTCGCTCGACGATCAATCGGTAGCCTATCAATACATAATGTATGGCAAAGGTGCTTTTGTTTATAAACTTTTGCGGGACACGATGGGCGAACAAAAATTTGACCAACTATTGAAGAGTCTGTTGCAAAAATACCGTGGCAAAAATATCTCGATCTTTGATTTTGAAAAACTTGCCAGCGAAATAGACGGCAAAAATTTACGTTATTTCTTTGCACGTTGGGTTGAAGGAACAGGTGTTCCTGAATTTCAAGCTGATTATTTGATTATTCGCACACAGGACGGAAAGTTCATTACACGCGGAACCGTTAAACAAAATTACGACAATCTAAGACTTCCTTTGGAACTGCAACTTCGTGCTGAGGGACAAGATGATATCGAAACACAAGAAGTTTTCATAGAAGATGCTTCGGCTGATTTCAATATCGAATCGCAAGGCAAACCACTTCAAGTCGTGATTGATCCAAAGTATAGAATTCTGCGAATCTCGGATGATCTGAGAGTTTCTTCAATTGCCCGACGCGGAATTGAACAGTTCAAAGAAGGAAATTATGTCGAGGCTCAACAACAATTTGAAGCGGCTTTGCGTTTAGACCGTTCAAATGCTTGGATTTACTATCATCTTGGCTTACTTTTTCTTGAACAGAGAAATTATGATCTAGCGATAGATAATTTCAAAGCGTCAAGAAACCTTGGCAAACGCGGACAGGCAAGCCCGACGTGGTTATTCGTTTGGTCGGAGATCAAAATGGGAAATGCTTACGATGCAAAAGGCGACAGACCTCGGGCAGTTGCTGCATATAAACGAGCCGAACAGATCGGCGATACTTATGACAAAGCACAAGACGCTGTTAAAAAATATCTCGGAACTGCCTACGATCCGAGAGTTGAAGATACAAATGCAGTAAATTAATTTGAAACCAAATACAAAAAAAAGGCGTGTCTTGATTTTCAAGACACGCTTTTTTTTACGCCATTAAATCAAATAATTTTTAAGAATTAGCAGAATAAACATCGCTTGTGCCGTTTACTTGAAACTGCTTTTGCATATTTTTGTAATATTTTCGCAAAGAACTCATATAAAAGTAGTCATATAAAAAGTTAAATAGATTTACAAAAATCAAATTATTAAGAGGAGAAAAAAAATGAAATATTTGTTACCGATAATTATTTTGCTTGCAAGCTCATTAGTTTTTGCACAAGATGCAAGTGTTATCAGCACGACTGCAAATTTGAGAGGAATTCCACTTGCGACCGGCAAAAAAGTAACGGCTATGCCGAGTGAGACAAATTTGATCGTCATTGGAAAAGACGAAGATTGGTATTTGGTTCAATCGCCCGAATATGTTGGTTGGGTATTGGGAAAACTTATTGAATTGAATGACACAGAAGAAATACCACAACTCATTTTCTTTCAAAGAGCGAAAGTTCAAACCAAAAACGTAGTGTTGCGTGGCACAGCATCCGATAGCGGATTGCAAACATCTGTGCTTCCAAACGGGACTGAGTTAGATGTTTATGCAACGGTTGGTGATTGGTCTTTAGTTCAAACAGTTGCCTACGCGGGATGGCTTCGCAAGGATTCAATCAGAGACATAACACCTCAGGCTACGACTGCACCAATCAGCACAACAGGCAATACGATTTTTAAAACCGAAAGTGCCGTCGCTGAACGTAATCCGATAATTAAAATTTCAAATAATGCCAATAAGACTTTGATACTGACATTTGGCGGAATTAAATACGTAATCAAACCCAATCGAGGCAGATATATTGAAATGCCGGAAGGGCGATATCAATATACTGCCGCCGGTGGTGGAGCTACGCCTTTTACAAGAGTTGAGTATTTTAAGAAAGGGAATGTTTATGCTGTTGCTTTTCGAATTATTACGCGGTAAATACTGTTTAATATAAATCAATACCTTCGCCAATTTTTTTTAAGGCAGATTGTGCCACTATATTATGTAGTTGTCATTTTGAATACATACAATATACAGGCACGAATTTGCCATTTTTAGGCTAAATTTAAAATTGGCGAAGGTATTGATAAATTTGCAGTCTTTAATATTCGCAAATAAAAAAAGAAACTGCCCAAAGTTTTTACTTTTTGGACAGCCTCTTTATTTTGTTGTAAGTAAAAATTTAGAACATCAGTTTTGCTCTAAACTGTCCAACACGCGGACCGCCTTGCGTATTGGTGATTCGTCCAAAGTCGCCGCTGTCCTGCAAATCGCTATTTGGATTGGCAAAGTTGACGGTGTTAAAGATATTGAAAATATCGAAACCAAGTTCGAGATTAAATCTTTCCGACAATTTCGTGTTTTTCACAATTCCCAAATCAAAGCGTTTTTGCATTGGACCTCGGAAAGTGTTTCTTCCCAAATTTCCGAATTGTCCGAAAGCGGATGTGAAACAACTGCCGTCAATCGAAGGCGTTGTTCCATTGTATCCGAGAATCGCTTCTTGCGACGTGCAAACCGTGTTCGGACGACCGAAACCCGGGCGATACAAACCACCCGCTCCTCGCGTAACGCTCGTATAATTTGCCACGCTTCCGATTTCCGGTTCGGACGCAAAGACGGTGAACGGTGTTCCCGATTGGGCTTGGAAAAATCCCGATAATTGCCAACCTTTTAAGAAACGGCTGTTAGAATTGCCCGTTGGAATTTCGTATAGAAAATTCACACTGAAACGGTGTTGACGATCAAAATCGGAACGTGCGTAATTGTTTTCAAAATCTCTGGCATCGCCTTGACTGATAAAACCTGTATTCGGCACATCAGATTTTCCGCCACCCGCCGTGCTTCCCGGATCGCTCGACATTGTATCGAGAGATTTTGAAAAAGTATAGGCGATGTTGAATTGCAAACCGTCCGAAAGACGTTTGTTCAAACCGAATTGAGCCCCGTGATAATTGGAATAACCGTTTGATTTCAAGATTAATGCTTCGGGAACATTGAAACCTAAGATCGGCACACGGGCTTCAAAACCGATAACCGAACCATTGGCGTTTGCCAAATTCAGATCAACCGTATTTAAAGCCGAGTTGAAAAATCCGAAGGCTTTGCCGAGTCCGCGTTCGCGTGCGGTTGAACCTGTATTCAAAGCACCATTGGGCGAACCGGCGGCGACGTATGCTAGGTTGAATCGTTCAAAAATATGATCGGGCGTGTTTGAATCGTTCAAATCATAGCCTTGATTGAGTGCCAAAGACTGCAAAAGATTGCGTCCCGCCGTGCCGACATATCTCGCTTCAAACATAAAATTATTGGCAAATTCATATTGAAATCCGGCGTTCCATTGATGAACAAACGGCGTTTCAATATCGCGGTCAATTGCCCGAAATTCAAATGTTTCAGCAATATTTCCCGACAAACCACCTGAGAATGGCGTGCCGCGTGAATCTGCTGTTACAGGTGTGTTGTCGCGGATGACATACGAACCGTTGGCTCCGCCATTACGGACAATGCGGAATGGCAACCAACCATTTAGAGGAATCGTTGTCGGTGTGTTGGAAAACGCCGTAGAAATCGGAACATTGCCGCTCGGAACGGTGATCTCGACTTCGCGTAAGAACGGATAATTGCTAAAAACCGTATTGATAAAAGCCGCTGACGGACGATCATAGAACAAACCGTATCCGCCACGGAAGACAAAATTATCTTTGATCTTATATGCCAGACCGATTCGTGGGGCGAAATTGTTCAAGTCTTGACCATTGAGCGTGTGATTATTTGAAGCGATATTGGTTGCATTGATGGCACCATCAACTACCGGATTATTGGTTAACTGCACATTTTTCGGAACTAAAAATCCCGGTGTCGGATTGTCGCAAAGTGTCGTGCTTCCGCTTTGAGTGAAACACGGTTCAAATGACGACAAATCGAAGTTGCCGATGCGTCCGTTCTTTTCGGTTGGATTCATAAAAATTTCGTAACGTACACCGACATTTAAGGTCAGACGTTGCGAAAGTTTCCAATTGTCCGTGATGTAAAAACCGAAATCTTGGAAACGAAACTCTTTGTCCGTGATGCCGTATTGTGTGTCGGCTTCCGTTGCATTTCCGGTTAAAAGTTGTGTGAAACTGTCAAATTTTTCAAACTCAGTAGCTTGTTCTTCGGGTAAGTTTGTGTCGTATTGATGGCGTTTATATTCGCCGCCGAATTTCAAACTATGATTGCCCCAAATGTATGTCAGATTGTCCGCGATGCTGTATGTAACTTGCTTGCGTTTGTTAAATGAATCATTCGGACCGCCTAGTGAAAAGTTTGAAAGTGCGTTTCTGCCGATATAATGTCCCAACCGACGGGTTGAAATACTGTCGTCAAAGAGCGAAGCCGGATTGAAAACTCCGATGGCATCATTGGTGAATTCATCGGTTAAAAACGGATCATCGAGACGGCGTGTGTTGTTCAAATAAAAATATCCGAATCGAACTTCGTTGATGAAATTGGTGGAAAAAACATTGGTGTTACCGATTGAAACCGTTCTGTTTTGGTCGTCACGTCGTAGCGTAAAAGGCGAAACAAGGCTGTTCGGATCGGGAAATGAATCAAGTCCGGGGAAATCGCTAAAGAAAAATGTTCCGCTCAGAGTATTGGTTTGGCTCAATTGCCCGTCAATTCTCGCCGTAAATTGATTTTGCTTGAATTTTGAAGGTTGAACATTCAAAACTTCAATTAACGGATTAGCCCGCAGAAGTGTGCGGGTTGTTACATTTGGAAAATTACCGAATTGATAAGTTCCCGTGCCTGTCTGATCAACCGTTCCCAAAGCCGTGTAGTTGGTCGGCGTTTGAATGACGTAACCGCCGGTTACAGGATTTCGCAGATTGAACAGATTGAACGCGACATTGCTGATGTCATTTGCCGTCAAACATTGCGTTCCGGCACAACCGTTTGCCGTATTAAAAGCCGCCGCAATCGCTGCACGTGAACGGTCATTGCCCAACGCTAAAACTGCCGCCGGTAAAACGGTGCGTGAACGTGCGGATGGAACTAAGCCGGTATTGGCATTGGTGTATTGATAACCGCCGAAAAAGAAAAATCTGTCTTTCACGATTGGACCGCCGATGGTAAAACCCGGTTCCATACGGTCGGCTTTCGGTTTTTCGAGTCCGGCTTCCCGCAAGAAAAATTCGTTGGAATTAAAAGCCTTGTTTTGCAGATAATAATATGCGGTACCATTGAATTTATTGCCGCCGGATTTGGTTACGAGTTGGAAATTTCCACCGCCGCTTCTTCCTGTCGAAGCATCGTAAAGGGAAGTTTGGAGTTTAACTTCCTGCAAAGTTTCCGGTGCAGGCGAAATGTTGTCGTTCAAACCGCCTTCGTTGCTGGTGATGTTTGTGGCATCAACGCCGTTGAACGAAAGACTCGTCGAAGTCGTGCGAGTTCCGTTGACGGATGGTGAAATATTTCCGTTGCCATTAACTCCAACCGGCGAAAGTTCCGCCGAAACGCCTGCTTCAGATGAAAGAAGTCCCGTAAATGAACGGGTTGAAGTCGGAATCTTGGTAATCTCTTCACCCGTAATTTGTCGGGCAATTGTTGCCGATTCGCTTTGCACGAACGGTAAATCCGATGTAACGGTTACGATATTTTCCGTTCCGCCGACTTCCAAAGTAACATTAACCTGTCTCGGAACAGATGCTTCAACCTCAATGTTTTTGCTCGAAACTTTGTTAAAACCTTCTTTTTCGTAAGTTACCTGATATTTGCCGACAGGCAGAACTTCGATTCGCCAGATACCGTTCTCATTAGTTACGGTCGAGCGTTGCAGATTAGTTGCAGAATTTATGACCACAACGGTTACGCCCTGAACGACCGCATCCGTTTGATCTGTTACAGTTCCGCTCAAACTTCCCGTAGATTGAGCAAAAACGCTTTGCATTCCGATAAAGGTAAAGCAAAGACTAAAAAATAATGTCTTAAAAATCTTTTTGAAATTCATTCCAATCTCCTTGAATAACTTAAAATAAATAAATAAAGACGG
>JBGTHN010000373.1:0-7350 GCA_041746235.1 Pyrinomonadaceae bacterium
AAAATCTTCGCCGCAAAACACCGCGCCGATCTCTTTTAATTCTTCGGGCATTTGTTTGAACTGTTCTTCGGTCAGACGGTATTTTTTTTCCGTTTCAATCGCCATTTTATTCTTTTTCACCAATCGCAAATCGCAAATCTAAAATCGCAAATTCTTCAGCTTTGCCGAATCCACTTCCAAACTTCGGGAATCGTTGCACGTTTGCCATACATCAACATTCCGACGCGGTAAACTCTCGAAGCAACCCACGTTAATCCGACGATTGCGATGAGATTTAAAATGATCGCTAAAGCAATTTGCCAAAACGGTGGAATTTCCGCCAAAACTCTTACAGGCATTACGATCGGTGCAAAAAATGGTGCGATTGAAACCCAGAATGCGAAACTTGAATTCGGATCGCGGACAACTGCAAAACAGAAATATAAACCGATCAGCAAAAGCATTATCGGCGGCAGAGCAAATTGTCCGCCTTCCTGCATATTTGAAACCATCGAACCGATAAGTGCATAGATCGTCGCATAAATAAAATATCCCAGAAAGAAAAATATAAAGAAATAAATGATCATCAGAGGAGTTATATTTGGAATTGAATCTCCAAATTGGCTTGGAATCATAGTTGCAAAAAAGCCCAAGATAACCAAAACCGTCGTGATCCAGATCGCTAATTGCGTTAATCCCGCTAAACCTACGCCGACAAGTTTGCCCATCAATAATTCAAATGGTTTTGCTGATGAAAAAAGAACTTCGGAAATTTTCGTCTCTTTTTCTTCAACAATTGCCGCCATAATCGCCTGTCCGTAGATCGCCAAAACAATATAGATAAGCATCGCTACAATAAACGCTGCCCAAGGACTGCTGTCTTCCTTTTTTTCTTCGCCGGTTTCGGTGATAGATTTTTTTGTAAAAGTTATCTTTTGGCTCAAGGCTTCCAATTTTTCTTCGCTAATGTCAGCATCAACAAGTCTTTGCGAACGAACCGCTTCATTCAAAGCATCTTCGAGAGTTGAGTTGATGATAAAATCTCCGGCTTTGCGTGAATAGAATTCAAACTTTGCGTTTTTATCATCAATATTTTCGGGAATTATCAAATATGCTTCTAGTTTTTTATCCTTAATTTGAGCGTTGAGTTCGCTTATAATTTGCTCATTGGTTTTATTTGCCGCATTATATTCGACAAAACCAAAATTTCCGCCGATCTGTTTTGCACTTTGTTCTAATTGATTATTTTGCGAGGGATTAATATTTTGTCGTGCTTCTCCTGCCGCCTTTCTTGCTTTTTTAGCAATTCTTTCCGCCGAAAGATTTTCCTTTAGACGCTCGGAAATTTTTCCATTTTTATCGGCAATCGCAATGCGTGTTTGGTCGCCTTCGATCGAAAAAATTAACATCGGCACAAAAATAAAACACGCCGCGATCAAAGGCATCAAAAATGTTGTAATCAAAAATGTCCAAGTAAAAACTACTTTTTTGTACTCTCGTTTTAATACTGCAAGAAACTTATTCATAACTTTAATAACTGAAAACTGATAGGTGATAACTGATAGGTTATCAATTTATTACGGTTTAGATTTCGCTGTTTTTATTGATGAAACCAAAAGTTTTTTTTAATTCTTCGCAATCTTTAACAAGCGAATTTGCGATGTTTGGCTCAAGAATCTCGCTATCACGCAATAAGCGTAACCAATATTCGGTTTCAAATGCTTCTTTATTGGCACTTGCAAATTTGTGTATAAAATCAGCCTTTGACTCTCCTTGATATGCTTCCTCAATGTTAGCTCCAACGGAAGTTCCTGATCGCAGGATTTGTTTTGATAAAACAAATTCCTTTTTTTCTTTAGATAAGTATTGAAATAATTTGATAATTCTCAATGCAAACTTATAAGATTTTTCTTTTAAAATGCTATCTTTCATTTTAATCACTCCTAAACTGTATTAAAAATTTTAAACTAAAACACTTATCAGTTATCACCTTTCATTTATCACTTAGTTAGACACTTTTTCAATAAAAATATCGTTTAAACTTGGTTCGATCAATTCAAATTTTGTAACTTCCGCACCACTTTCGATTAATCTTTTTAACAGAATTTGCGATGTGCCTTCTTCGGATAGAAAAACTTCTTTTTCGTCAGCGTGTTCAATAATATTCGTTACTAAACTTTCGTCATTCAAAACATCTTCACCACCAAGGCATCTGAGCGAAATCACGTTTTTACCGTAACTTGCTTTTATTTCACGCAAACTACCGGACATAACTTTTTTGGATTTATTAAGCAATATTATGTCATCGCACAGTTTTTCGGCAGTTTCCATCAAGTGCGTTGAAAAAATTATAGTTTTCTCCTGAGATTTTATTTCAGCAATAACGCCTTTCATAAACTCAACATTGACAGGATCAAGCCCCGAAAACGGTTCGTCTAAAATTAACAGATCGGGATCGTGAAGCATCGTTGAAATGAACTGTAATTTCTGCGACATACCTTTTGAAAGGTCGGTCGTTTTCTTTAATTTCCATTCGGAAAGCTGCATTCTGTCCAACCAAAAATCAATCCGTTTGTCGGCTTCTTTTTGCGAAACGCCTTTTAACGCCGCGAAATAACGAAGTTGATCCTGAACCTTCATTTTTTTATAAAGTCCGCGTTCTTCCGGCAAATATCCGATTCTGTCACGAATTTCCGGCGTTATTTTGCTTCCAAAAAGTTCCACCTTTCCTTCATCGGGAATCGTAATTCCAACGATCATACGGATCGAAGTAGTTTTTCCCGCACCGTTTGGACCCAAAAAACCAAACACACGTCCGGCTTTGACCTCAAAACTCAAATCCTCAACCGCCGTAAAATCACCAAATTGTTTGGTAACATTTTCGACTCGCAAAGTTACATTTTTTTCGCTCATATTCTTTCCATTAAGGTTATCATAAATAGCTACGTGATAAATAGTTAGACTTGTTTCAATTTTATTTTAGGGAATTTATTGAGGTAAATGATTCAGAATAGATTATTATTGAAACAAAAAATGAAAAGATCATATTTTTATTTAGCCAACTTAATCATCTCAATCGGCGGACTTATCACCATTTTAATATTGGTTTTTGCTCAGATTATTTATGGCAATATTTGCCCCGATCTTTTATCAATTCCGGCGTGTTATGTGATTTTGTTTTTGATAATTGCGGTAATTCTTTCGCATTTGAAAATAACGAAAGATAAGAATTTTATCTATTTTATCGGTTCATCTTTAGGATTACTGATCGCTACATATTTTAGCACAATGCAGATTCAAGGTTCGGCAAATTGCCCGCAATGTTTGATCGGAATTCCTTTATGTTACGCGGCTTTTGTGATGTTTAATCTATTGCTAATTTTGAAAATTCTTGAAATAAGAAGTGTCGAGTAAATTTTAAATATGAGAAAAACAAAGCCTTCGTTATTATATCCTCGAAACTATAACTTCTGTAACAGTTGTTCGGCATCTTCTTTATAAACTTGGTCTTCAATTTCGTGATTTGGATTTAGCTCGGCATCCAAAATCCATTCCAGATGCTCGCGTGCTTTATCTTTTTTGCGGTCGGAAATATAAAGTTCGGCAATAAACAGATGATTGAGATAAAACTTCGGACCAAATTCCAGAGCTTTTTCAAAACATTCTAGAGATTTTTTATTGTTTCCAATAGAAATCGGAAATCCCGGTGCTTTGTTATAAAGCCTGCCTAACACACGCCACGGTCCGCCGTAAAAATAACTTTCGTCAAGTTCGATACATTTTTCGGATAAATCCTTGATCGGCGAGATCAGTGAAAGGCTTTTCATAATCCCTTTTTCGTGTCCATAAGAACCGTAATTTACCGCCAGCCAAAAGTTTGCTTCGAGCGAATCTTCTTCCGCTTCAATACCTTGCTCGCCCCATTTTACGCCCTCGCCGTAATAAAAAAGTTTGTCATCGGCATCGGCAGTTTCGCCCATCCAATAATAAATTTCGGCAAGCAATCCATACACCCAACCACATTCCGCATCGTCCTCGATGAGTTCAACCAACTCTTCATGAGCCGTTTCCATATTGTCTTCGTCAATCTCACGCTCATCAATAAGTTTTCGCACCTGTTCATAAATCTTTTTGTGTTCCATATAAAACATAAGTTCGCATAAGTAAAAACACGAACTGCCTCCCGCTGTCAATTTTGAATTGCATATAGAATTTATTATCAAACAGGAATTTAGGCAAGAATTTTATAAACTTTATACAATTAAAATACAGGCTTGATTTTAACGACAATCAAAAAACTGATCTCGTAAATCCTTTGATTTATACAAAATATCGGATACAAAAAAAAACAGAAAATTATAAATTTGAAAAAAATAATTTTCTGTTTTTCACTTTCTAATAATAAATGCTACTGCATACTGAATTCTTTTTTAGTCCATTTTTCTATTAAATGACTAAGTATCTTAATTTTAAAAGGTTTACCAAGATAATCGTCCATACCGGCTTTTAGACATTTATCGCGTTCGCCTTCAAAGATATGAGCGGTTATAGCAATAATCGGCGTATATTTTGTATCTCTTTCAAAACGACGAATTGCAGAAGTTGCCTCAAAGCCATCCATCTCAGGCATTTGCACATCCATCAAGATAATGTCGTATTCACTTTTCTTAAATTCTTCTAATAACTCCAGTCCGTTTGAAACCACATTTATCCGCGTATAACCCAATCTATGCAGTTGGCTGATAATTACTTTTTGACTGATAAAATTGTCTTCCGCAACAAGGATACGTATATTTGACGAAGATATTTTAGCTTCAAAATTATCATTAAAAGAAGTTTTTTGTTTAACCGTTGGAGTTGTTTTTTCAACACTTTGAACCGAAACTTTAACCAAACAATCATTAAATTGTGCTTGTCGAATCGGCTTGTGCAATTCAGCAGTAAAAAAGTCCAGATCACGATAATCTTTTATATCAGTATTTTTACCCGGTAAAAGCAGTATTAGATTTGTATCGGCAATTTCCGAATCAGATTTTATTTGACGAGCTAAATCAACTCCGTCCGTTTGAGGTAGTGTTAAATCAAGAATCGCAATATCAAAGGGTTTTCCTTTTGCCGCATTGCGTAATAAATATAATGCGTCATCGGCAGATTCGGCTTCTGTTCCAATCATTCCCCATGAAGCAGTTTGATGAAGCAGAACTCTGCGAACTGTCTGATTATCATCAACGATCAAAACTTTTGCTCCAAGCAGATCAGCAATATAAGGTGGTGGTGAAATCGCAATTGAAGCAAGCTGTTTTTCAAATTGTCCCGTGAACCAAAAGGTCGAACCTTCTTCGGGTGTGATGTAAACTCCGATCTCACCATTCATCAATTCAACAAGTTGTTTGGAAATTGCCAAACCGAGACCAGTTCCGCCATATTTTCGCGTCATCGAACCATCAGCCTGCGTAAAGGCTTGAAATAATTTACTTTGTGCTTCGCTGGAAATGCCTATGCCGGAATCTTTGACCTCGAACCGAATCAAAACTTTATCATCCGTTTCGCTTTCTGTTGTAACATTTAACGTAACTTCACCTTCTTCGGTAAATTTTATTGCATTTCCAATAAAATTAGTCAGAACTTGTCCGATTCTTATCGGATCTCCGCAAAGATACTGTGGAACATCTCTGTGAATAAATGAGATCAATTCAATATTTTTGGCAAATGCACTTTCTGCTTGAAGTTCAATTCTATCTTCAATTATTTCACCTAAATTAAAATCAATATTTTCAAAATGTAATCGTCCTGCTTCGATTTTGGAGAAATCAAGCACATCATCAATTATTCGGAGCAAACTGTCGGCACTAGATTCAATAGTTTCGGCAAAATCACGTTGAACTTCATCAAGTGGGGTATCGAGCAAAAGCCCCGTCATACCGATCACACCATTCATTGGAGTTCTTATTTCGTGCGACATATTAGCAAGAAATTCGGCTTTGAGTCGGGCGGATTCCAGAGCCGCATCGCGTGCTTTTTCAAGTTCAAGATTGACTTGTTTTTGTTCTGTAATATCCCGTATGATCCCGCTGTAAAATCTTCCTTCAGAGGTTTTCCAAGTATTCATAGAAAGCTCAAGCGGAAACTCTTCCCCATTTTTTCTTAAACCATGAGATTCTACTGTTTGACCAAGAAAAAGACTTTCACCCTTTGCCGCATACCGATTTAACCAATGTTCGGTCGCCCGCCGAAACTTTTTCGGGATAAGTGATAAAAGAGACTTTTCTAAAATCTCTTTTTCCTGATAACCAAAAATACTTTCAGCCCCATTGTTCCAAGAGATAATTTTTCCTTCGACATCAGTGGCGATAATCGCATCAACCGCCGATTTAGTGATCGAACGAAGTTGCGATTCGGATTTTTGTAATGCCTCTTCATTCTTTTTTCGTTCAGTAACATCCCGAACAACAGCGATCACAAAATCTCCCGTTTCTGTCTTGACCGGACTAAGCATTATTTCCACCGGAAATTAACTAACGTCTTTGCGTCTGCCTTGCAGAGAGAAATCTTCTCCCATCGGACGTAGATGTGGATCACCAATATATGAATTACGATGTGTTTTATGACGTTCGTGAAACCTTTCAGGTATTAAAAGTTCAATCGGCTTTCCGATCAATTCATTGGGTTTATATCCGAAGATTGCTTCAACTTGAGCATTAACTCTGTCAATTTTTCCTGTTGAATTAACAACGATCATCGAGTCGGGAGCATTTTCAAATATCCCGCTGAGCATTTCTTCTTTGAAACTTAATTCTTCCTCGGCACGTTTGAGTTTGGAAATATCAAACCCGACTCCGTGCAAAAACCAAGGCTGTCCATCATCCCGCCGAACCATTTTCACTTCGCATTGAAACCACATCACTCGTCCGTCTTTGGCAAATATACGATAGGTTGAGTGGAGCGGTTCGCCCGTCAAAAATACGTGGGCGGCTTCGGAACTCCAACGCTCTTTATCTTCGGGATGTATCTGTTGATACCAACGCACCGGATCATTAAGCCATTCTTCCTGAGTAAAACCGAGCGTTCTTTCGATCTGTGGACTGACGTATGCTTCACGAAAGTCTCTGTCAAAAAAGGCTATAAAAACAACTGCCGGAATTTGTTCAACTAGAATTTTATAAGTTTCGGATACATCGGGATATTGATTTTTACCACTATGTTTATTTAGTTTGTGTGGACTGTTAAAAAGGTTTGATGTAAAGAACTCTACAACATTTTTACAAAAATTTTAAACAATTTTTTTTGAAAATTTTCTCATGGTTTGTAGCTCAATAGAACTCGACGTTTTTATAGATATTTTTTTTAAAAAAATAGCTTTCGAATGGCTTT
>JBGTHN010000374.1:0-2343 GCA_041746235.1 Pyrinomonadaceae bacterium
TCCATCGGCATCTACACTGTCATTTAAGACGACAAAAAACGTTGCGACCATAAGGGTCGTAAAAAGATCGCCGATTAAATAGAAAAGCCAAGCTGTGACGCCTTGAATGTCGGCTAGATGAAAACTAAAAGCCAGAAAACAGAGAATAAAAAACAGTGAGAAAATTGTCGTCAACTGGTGCCGGACATAGCGCTTTGCCAACCATGTAAAAACCGCAACAGCGACGATCGCAACCAGCATATTGGCGACCTTTGCCAGAAGTTCGGTATCTGCTGCTTCAAAATGCCAGGAAAACAGATCAAACCCGCTTTCTTTATAAAACCCGACAAACGCAGCCTTCTTTAAAGGTTTCAGGATCCAAAAAGTTGTAATTACTAAAAAAAAATATCCCGCCATCAAAAGCGAAAATGAAATTTCATCTTTTTTAATATCAACAAAGGGCTTTAGAAATTTATTCATAGTCTTGTCGTTCCAAATAATTGTATTTATGTTTCCCTTAAAACAGCTATAGCCTTTTAGAAAAGTCGATATTCAGGCGTTAAAACTTAAATGTCGCGTCACTTAAAAAAAATTCCAATTTTAAGACTTTTATGAAGATCCCACACAAATAAAAAAGGTTTTGGCAAAAAACCAAAACCTTTTCAAACACGATCAATTTTCAATTTTAATAAATATTATTCTGACAGATCACAATAGACTTTGATCGCATCTTTTCCGTTGATCAAGTTATCAAAAAGTTCTTTGTAGCTTTCCAGACCTTTGACGGGATGGGTTAAAAGTTTCGATAGCCAGCCCGGATATTGGAGTTCTGCTTGTGAGAGATCTTTAACGCCTTTTTCAAAATATTCACGGTTCGCATTGACCGTTCCGACCATTACCTTATTGCCCAAAACAAATTCGAGATTTATCTTATCGGAGGGAATTTCCGTCATTCTGTCGCCGCCGGTAACGCTGGATAAGACTAAAACACCATTTTTTGCAAGAGCCTGCATTGCTTCAAAAACGAGCGGCGAAAACCCGGTCGCTTCAAAAATAATGTCGTATGCTCCATATTTTTTGATTGAGTCAATTACTGACAATTCCTCGGTAGATTCATATTTTGCCCCAATTTCTTCGATCAAATCGGAATTCAGATACGGTTTTTCTTCCAACCCAAAAGTTACCACCTCGATGCCTTGGAGCCTAAAAACAAGCGTAGCCAATAACCCGATCGTTCCGGCACCGAGAACCGCCGCTCGTTTTGGTTTCCAAACTTTCATTCGGCGTTGGATTTCAAACGCCTGCGTGATTCCCTTTTCGACAACCGTTGTTGGTTCAAGTAAAACACCGACCTCTTTCAAACCCATTGGAATTTTGACGATAAATTCTGCGTCGTCAACATAGTATTCGGATAAATATCCGTGTCGAAGATTAATTCCACGTTCAAAATATGTGTCATCTGTGGTCATATCGCTTGTGCCGATAGCGTCATAGATGCTTGTTCCCGGACGGCGGACTGTTGCCACGACATAATCACCTTTTTTTAGTTCAAACACGTTTTCGCCGACTTCTTCGACGATTCCAAAACCCTCATGTCCGATGACAAGAAAATCAAAACCTTCGGGTGATGCCCCATATTCGGCGTTGTTGATCTCTTTATCCGTTCCATCAACACCGACTCGCAAAACCTTAACTAAAACACCTCGTCCATTCGAGATTTCATTTGTTTTCGGTTTGTCCATCTCGACTAAGTGGACGGAATCTTTTTTTCCCGGTTTTACCGCAATCGCTTTCATATTTTATTCCTTGATCAGAGTTTCTTTTATTAAATAATTGATCTGTTTTTTAGGTATCTATTGAAGTTCAAATGAAACAAATTGAAGGACGCCATTTCGCTCAATTTGCAAGACCATCGGAGTACCCGGTTTGAATTTGGCGATCTGTAATTTTACGGATTCAAGATTTGAAACTAAACTTTGGTTGATACTGATAATTACATCGCCCGGATTTAGCCTTTCTTCATAGAGAAAAGCATTTGAAGTTATGGCGACGACAATGACTCCATACTGACTTCTGGTCGGACCAAGAATGCCCTGAAGGGTCTCGGTAATTTCTAAACCCACGATTCCGAGTTTTGGTATCTGATTTGATTCGGTCACTGCCAGATCGGCAAGCTTTTGTGAATTATCTGGAAAAACTATTACCGGCAGACTTACTTCCCGTTCCTGACCGCTGGAATTGACAACCAGAGTTACGATTTCTCCTGTACTTCGTCCATAAAGATTAACATTGAATTGTCTTCCGTTTTCCATTGCCTTACCGTTTAGAGTCAAGATAATGTCGCCTATCTTCAGCCCGACAAGA
>JBGTHN010000375.1:0-5301 GCA_041746235.1 Pyrinomonadaceae bacterium
CTGGAGTGAACAATTCACCCTTTCTGACTCGATGAAAAAACAGATTAAAAAAGAAAATATTTGGTAAAAATTAGGATAAAAGAAATAGAAATATTAACGGAAACAAAACTCCCACAGATGCTAATTTCCAACCGTATTTCCAAAAACTATTTTCACCTTTTTGGATAAACATTCCTGTGCAGGCAATTAATATCATACAGATGCCGAAAATGTCCGAATACCAAGTCCAAGCCAAATTTGTATCTGTGTGGAGTTGTGTAAATTGTCCAAGCAGAGGAGTTTGCATATAATATTCGCGTTCGCCCTTTCCGGTTTTGGCATCAACTAAAAAGCGATTGTTTTCAAAATCTATTTGAAGTTTATCCTCACGCATACGAAAGCCGCGAAATTTCTTTTCCAAATCCCATTGTTTTGATTGTTCAACCAAATATTCTTTGGTGATCTCATCTTTATTTGCGGGCAGATTTATCGAAACCGGTTCAGATTTGTATGTGTAATTTTGCGGATGCCACAACTGTCTGTGATTCAAGAAGATACCTGAAAATGCAAAAGCGATTATCAGTCCAAAAAAAAAGTATGCGATATTACGATGAACTGCTCGATTGTTATATTTCATATTGGTAATTGGTAATTCGTAATTGATTTTTAATAAGCCTTAGCAAACACAACTTGTTTTGGCGAATCATTTCCAGAATAGATACATTTTCCAGCCATTTCAATAGAATTAAGCGGAATACAGCGTATCGTCGCTTTTGTTTTCTGTTTGATCTTTTCTTCTGTTTCGGCAGTACCATCCCAATGTGCGACAACGAATCCACCTATTTCGATCTGTGATTTAAATTCATCCCAAGTTTCGACGACAAAAGTATTTTCTTGTTGAAATTTCAAGGCTTTATCGTAAATGCTTTGCTGAATTTCGTTCATTAAATCTTTTATGTAATTGGCGATTCCATCAATCGGTTTTGTTTCTTTTGTCAAAGTATCTCGTCGAGCAACTTCAATCGTCCCGTTTTCCAAATCTCTCATACCGATTCCAAGACGAACGGGAATTCCTTGCAATTCATATTCGGCAAATTTGTAACCCGGTTTGTATTTATCATCGTCGTCAAATTTAACAGTAATTCCGAGAGATTTTAATTCTTCCATAATCGGATTTATCTTTTCGACAATTTTTACCAAATCTTCTTCCTGACGATAGATCGGAACGATCACAACTTGAATCGGAGCAAGTTTCGGCGGCAAAACCAAACCATTATCGTCTGAATGAGCCATTACCAAAGCTCCCATCATACGAGTTGAAAGTCCCCAACTTGTCGCCCATGGATATTCGAGTTTGTTGTCTTTTCCGACGAACTGAACTTCAAAAGATTTTGAAAAGTTCTGTCCCAAAAAGTGCGAAGTTCCTGCTTGCAAGGCTTTTCCGTCTTGCATCAGTGCCTCAATACAATAAGTTTCTTCCGCACCCGCAAATCTTTCGGCAGGAGTTTTCAAGCCTTGAATAACAGGCATTGCCATCCAGTTTTCTGCAAATTCTGCGTAAATTCCGAGCATTTGTTCGGTTTCTTCAATCGCTTCTTGTTCGGTGGCGTGAGCCGTGTGACCTTCTTGCCACAAGAATTCGGTAGTTCGCAAAAACAGACGGGTTCGCATTTCCCAACGAACAACATTTGCCCATTGATTTACCAATATCGGCAAATCACGCCAAGATTGAATCCAGCCTTTGTAGGTATTCCAGATAACGGTTTCTGATGTCGGACGAACAATCAATTCTTCTTCCAATTTTGCTTCAGGATCAACCATCAATCCGCCTTCGGGATTTGCTTTCAAACGATAATGCGTTACAACCGCACATTCTTTCGCAAAACCTTCGGCGTGTTCTTCTTCTTTTTCAAGAAATGATTTCGGCACAAAAAGTGGAAAATACGCATTTTGATGTCCGGTTGCTTTGAACATATCGTCCAATGCCCGCTGCATTTTTTCCCAAATTGCATAACCGTAAGGTTTGATAACCATACAACCACGAACCGGCGAATTTTCCGCCAATCCCGCACGTTTTACTAATTCGTTATACCAAGCCGAATAATCTTCGCTTCGTGTTGGAAGTTTTTTACTCATAATTTATTATTGCTTTTGAAGTTTATAAAAGGTTAAATCATACGGTAAAATGTTCTTAGACTCAATTCAAGATTTTCTAGTTTAAAATTTCGGCTTTTTGCATGATGTCTATGCTAAATTATTATTATGAGCGAATTTAAGTTGAATTTTCAGGATACTGAAACGGCATTTGCTGATAAATCGGATTCAGAACTGCGTGAAAAATATCGTATGTTCAAAATGATGAATTCACCAACTCTGAACACAATCGGAACGACAGCGGCGAGTTTTGCTTTATCAATTGGTTTGCCGATTGAATGGATTATTAAAAATACCGTGTTTGAACAGTTTTGCGGCGGCGAAACGATTGAGGAATGTGATACAACAATTGATAAACTCGGAAATTCAAACATCGGTACAATTTTGGACTATTCGGTTGAAGGGAAATCTGCGGAAGAAGATTTTGAACGGACGAAAGAAGAAACTATTCTCAACCTTAAACGAGCGAAAAATGATATTGATATTCCATTTGCAGTCTTTAAAGTCACGGGAATTGCACCGCTCGGAACGCTTGAAAAGGTCAGCAATAATGAAGAGTTGGTAAAAGAATCAAGCATTACAAAATGGGCAAATGCACAAAGGCGTGTTGAAGAAATTTGTGAATATGCACATTCGATCGAACAGCCAGTTTTTATTGATGCGGAAGAATCCTGGATACAAAATGCGATTGATTTTCTGGCGACGGAAATGATGAAAAAATATAATCAAAAACTTCCAATCATTTTCAACACAATTCAACTTTATCGCCACGACCGTTTGGAATATTTGAAGAAATCTCACGAAGAAGCAAAGAAAGACGGGTATATTTTGGCAGTAAAACTGGTTCGCGGTGCATATATGGAAAAAGAGCGTGAGCGTGCAAAAGAAATGGGATATGAATCGCCGATTCAGCCAAATAAAGAAGCGACTGATAAAGATTATGATCTGGCGATTGATTATTGTTTAGAACATATCGAAGAGATCGCGTTTGTTGCGGGAACGCACAATGAAAAAAGCGTTCAAATACTTGCACAAAAGATTGAAGAAAAAGGACTCGACCATAATCATCCGCACATATTTTTCTCACAACTTTACGGAATGAGCGATAATCTTTCCTATGTTTTAGCCAATAACAATTACAATGTTTCAAAATATGTTCCTTATGGTCCGGTTGCAGACGCTGTTCCATATTTGATTCGACGTGCAAAAGAAAATTCTTCTGTAACAGGTCAGGTAAGCAGAGAATTGGATATGATTACCAAAGAATTAAAACGAAGAGATTCTAATAGTTGAACTTTGTTAATTCATAAAACGTAATTACAACAGCCATTTAATCATTCAAATAATAAAATTATGTTCTGTCCAAATTGCGGAGAAGCCGACCAAAAAGAAGAAACCTATTGCCGAAAATGCGGTTCATATTTAGCAGAATTTGGCAAAATAAAACGAAGCGAAAGACCTGTCGAAGAACATTTTCAAGTTAATACTTTTATGTCTGCTTTGACCGGAATCGTAAGTATAACTTTGGCAATAATTTTGTATGTTATGTTTCTTGGCAAAGAGGATACGCCAATAATAATTTATGTAGTTGCAGGGGCTTTGACGGCGATGTTTGCCTGGCAAGTGCAGACTTTTATACGTACCTTACAATTGAAAAAGCAATTTAAGAAACATAAAGTAAATAATAATAATGAGGTTGAAAATAAAATACCTGAAATCGAATCAAAACCAACCAATGAATTGTTGCCTGAAGCAAATTATGAAAACTTTACGCCCGCGAGTGTTACGGATAGAACAACTAGAAATCTAAAAGAAAAAGTAAAACGCTCAACGTAAACCTAAAAGCAAACGCACTGTTCGATCTGAAATTTCCCGATCTTCATTATTTCGCCATTCTTGCAAAGGTTTTAACTCATCATCGGTAAGTGGTTTGTTTGTCATACGCGAGGTTTGAGTTGCTTCAAATGCTCTTGTGGTCAAAGCGGCGTGAGGAAGACTGATCTTTAAATTCTGTGGATTTTGCAAAGCCATATCCGCCATATCAATATCAAGAAACATATCTTCATAAGCGGCAAGATGCCAGATCGTTTCGTCTTCGGTTTTTTCGATCTCCAAAAGACGCAAAAGTCCGTATGCAGATTCGATTTGAAAGATTAAAAAATCGCCTGATTGAAAATTTTGTGACATAATTTATTTTCAATTTTAGGTTTGCGAATTTCAAGTCTGTAAATGAAAATTGTTTTATGACAGACGAAATTGATTATCAAAAGATGTTGGATGTTGCGATCAAAGAAGCAAAACTCGGTTTAGAAGAAGGCGGAATTCCGATAGGTGCGGCACTTTTTGACCAAAATGGAGATCTTCTTGGCAAAGGACATAATCGGCGGGTGCAGGAAAATGATCCTTCGATCCATGGCGAAACCGATGCTTTTCGCAAAAGCGGACGGCAAAAAACTTACCGTGACAAAATTATGGTAACGACGCTTGCTCCTTGTTGGTATTGTTCGGGCTTGGTTCGACAATTCAAAATAGGAACAGTAATTGTCGGCGAATCGGTCAATTTTGCGGGCGGAATCGAATGGTTAAAGGAAAACGGCGTGGAAGTAATTGATTTAAATTCGGAAGAATGTATCAAAATGTTGGCGGATTTTATCAACGAAAAACCTGAGGTTTGGAACGAAGACATCGGCGAAATCATTTGAAAAATGTGGTATATCAATTGTTAAATTATTCGTTGCAAAGACATGTTTGACCAAAAAATTGATTTTTGATGTCAAGCAAACGATTTATGCGGTCAAACAATTGATTGTGTAAGTCAAACAATTGATTGTGTAAGTCAAACAATTGACATCTCCATTGAAGCACTTGTTTCTTACAACAAAGCAAAAGATATGAAAAAAGAAAACATCGGTATTGTAAAACAATCATTGGTAAGCATTTTGTTATTTGCGTTAATCGCATCTTTTTCAACATTTACGCTAGCATACGAAACGGTTGATGAAGCAGTTATTGCCAAAATTAAAACGGAAGGATTCCAAAATTCGCAAATTATGGACACGCTCGGCTATTTAGTTGATGTCTTTGGACCTCGTTTAACAAGTTCGCCTAATATTCGAGCTTCGCAGAAATGGACGGTTGATAAATTAAAAACTTGGGGTATCAATAACG